>NZ_JBNLYE010000009.1:0-52504 GCF_050172095.1 Bacillus sp. GMs2/2 | reverse complement strand
TCTTATCTTTGTTAATTTGAGCGTTATAATGAAAACTATACCTATACTGACATAAAAATATATATAAATCATATTTTTACATAACAAAAAAAGCCAGTTAAACTGGCTTTCGCTTATTGCTGCTCTTGTTTGCTTTCTTCTTTAGCAGCTTCTTTTTCTTGCTCTTCTTTTAGCAATACTTTTCTAGATAGATTAACACGACCTTGCTTGTCAATCTCGATAACTTTAACCGTAATTACGTCACCGATTTTTACAACGTCTTCTACTTTACCTACACGCTCAAGTGCAAGTTCAGAAATGTGAACTAATCCATCTTTACCGCTGAATAATTCAACGAAAGCACCGAATTTCTCAACACGTTTCACTTTTCCTTCGTAGATTTCACCTACTTGTACTTCGCGAACGATATCTTCGATAATTTTCTTAGCTTTGTCGTTCATTTCTTGGTTTATTGAAGAAATGAATACTGTGCCATCTTGCTCGATGTCAATTTTAACGCCAGTTTCTTCAATAATTTTATTGATTTGTTTACCGCTCGGTCCGATAACGTCACGGATTTTATCTGGATTAATTGTCATTGTAATAATCTTTGGAGCGTACGCTGATAATTCAGTGCGTGGCTCTGGAATAACAGATAACATATGATTTAGAATGTGCACACGACCAACTTTCGCTTGTTGTAATGCCTCTTCTAAAATCTCACGAGATAGACCATCGATTTTAATGTCCATTTGTAGTGCAGTTACACCTTGTGCTGTACCTGCTACTTTAAAGTCCATATCACCTAAATGATCTTCCATACCTTGAATATCAGATAAAATTGTGTAATGCTCACCAGTTTTAACTAGACCCATTGCAATACCTGCAACTGGAGCTTTAAGTGGAACACCAGCATCCATCATTGCTAAAGTACTACCACAAATACTTGCTTGTGAAGTAGAACCATTTGATTCTAAAACTTCAGATACAAGACGTACTGTGTATGGGAAATCTTTTTCAGATGGAATTACAGGCTCAAGTGCGCGTTCTCCTAGTGCACCGTGACCGATTTCACGACGACCTGGTCCACGCATTGGTCTAGTTTCACCAACACTAAATGATGGGAAATTGTAATGGTGCATAAAGCGTTTTGATTCTTCTACACCAAGACCATCTAAAATTTGCACATCGCCTAATGCACCTAATGTACAAATACTTAATGCTTGTGTTTGTCCACGAGTGAACAAACCAGAACCGTGTGTACGAGATAAAATGCCAACCTCTGATGCTAATGGACGGATTTCGTCACCTTTACGGCCATCTGGGCGGATTTTTTCAACTGTAATAAGACGACGTACTTCTTCTTTTACAATTTTATATAAAATCTCATTTACTTGTCCTAATGTATCAGCGTCAGCTTCCTGCGCTTCGTAATGCTCAATAACACGCTTTTTCACTTCGTTAATTGCATCTTCACGTGCATGCTTCTCATGTACTTGAATTGCTGAATGCATATCTTCTTCAGCCATTTCACGTACAGCTTGGTTAAGATCAGCGTCAACTTCATAAAGTTTCACTTCTGATTTCTCTTTACCTACAGCTTGTACAATCTCTTCTTGGAATGCAATTAGACGTTTAATTTCGTCATGACCAAACATAATTGCTTCTAACATTGTTTCCTCAGGCACTTGATCTGCTCCTGCTTCAACCATGTTAATTGCATCTTTCGTACCAGCTACAACAAGGTGAATATCACTTTGTTCTTGCTGTTCTACTGTTGGGTTGATAACGAATTCGCCGTTAATACGACCAACTGTTGCACCCGCGATTGGACCTTCAAATGGAATATCTGAAATCGATAACGCTAATGAAGAACCAAGCATAGCTGCCATTTCAGAAGAACAATCTTGATCAACACTCATTACGATGCTGACAACTTGTACTTCGTTACGGAAACCATCTGCGAAAAGTGGACGGATTGGACGGTCGATTAAACGACTTGCCAAAATTGCTTTTTCACTTGGACGACCTTCACGTTTAATGAAACCGCCAGGAATTTTTCCGACTGCATATAAACGCTCTTCATAGTTTACTGTAAGTGGGAAGAAATCTACATTTTTTGCTTCTTTTGATGCAGTTGCTGTAGATAGAACCGCTGTATCGCCATATCTTACTAATACTGCTCCGTTCGCTTGTTTTGCAAGCTGACCAGTTTCAACTGTTAGCTGGCGACCAGCTAAATCTATCGAGAAGACTTGCTTTTCTTGACTCATTTAAGTACCCCTCTCAATTTAAAGTATTCAATTCTTCTATGTAAATGGATAGTATATCACAATATTCTACCTCTAGTATTGCCTAAAATTAAGTAAGCTATAAAGCGTAGAAGATATATTTTTACCTAACAAAAAAGCGGGAATATTCCCGCTTCTTTGACTATCGACGTAAGCCAAGCTTTGTGATTAATTCACGGTAACGTGTGATATCGCTATTACGAAGGTAAGTTAGTAAGTTACGACGTTTACCAACCATCTTTAATAGACCACGACGTGAATGATGATCTTTCTTGTGAGTACGTAAGTGCTCGTTTAGAGTGTTAATTTGCTCCGTTAGGACAGCAATTTGAACCTCTGGAGAACCAGTATCAGTCTCATGAGTTCTAAATTGTGCAATGATTTCATTTTTACGCTCTTGTGTTAAAGCCATCCTATTTCACCTCCTATTAATTAAACCCCCAATTACCTAGCAAGCGTCGGTGAGTCGCAATGCCAAGCAATGGTTGTCATAAAGTACATAACATAGAATACTACTTTTCATTTGAAAAAGCAAGTATATTCTTTTCGCTCACAAAATATTCTTGGGCTGTTTTCTTATCTTTTGCGATTTGTTCAACTAACTCATCAATACCGTTGAATTTCTTTTCTGCTCTTATACGCATATGCCACTCTACTGTAACATTTTGATCGTATATATCTTTGTTAAATTCAAATAAATGCACTTCAATTGATAATTGACGCTCATCTTCTTTAAAAGTCGGTTTATATCCAATATTACATACACCATCGTACCATTCACCGTGAACTTTTAATCTCACTGCATAAACACCTACAGGTGGCAATAAATACTCATCACTTAAACCTACATTAGCTGTTGGAAAACCAATTTGACGTCCACGTTTGTCGCCGTGTATAACTGTTCCCGCTACAGTATAGGCTCTACCTAAAATAGATGGAATTTGCTCCATTTCGCCATTTCGAATTAACTTTCGTAATGCTGTAGAACTTACTTTCTCTTCTTGAAATTCAACTTTTTCAATCACAGTCTGTGTAAACTCCCCTCTTGCATGAAATGGTAAAGTCTCCATCTTTCCTTTTCCTAAACGTCCATATGAATAATCAAACCCTGCTACTACATGCTTTACATTTAAACCAATAATATAATCATCTACAAATTGTTGCGGTAATAACCCTGCAAATGATTCATCAAATTTAATTACATATAATATATCGATTCCTAAGCTTTCGACTATTTTTTCTTTATCGCGCATCGGTGTAATATACTCCACATGCGCATCCTTTTTTCCTAAAACAACAGATGGATGAGGATGAAATGTCATAACTGCACTTTTATATCCTCGGTCGTCCGCTATTTTTTTCGCAGTTCGAATTACACATTGATGTCCTAAATGAATGCCATCAAAAAATCCTAATGCCATTACAGTAGGTGGTAATTCTAATTTATTTTGTTCATGTGGATGAGTTAAATGAATAAGTTTCACGCTTGAATTCACCTTTTTCTGTAATAATCCTTCCAATAATTCATTATAGCTTTAGTTCTTGATTATTCACAAGTACTTTCATCGGCTTTAACATACCAGGATGTTTCGGATGATGTTCATAAATTGCTAAGCAACGATCATTTTTATCAAACACTGTAATAAATGGTGCTGTTATTTCTAATTCATTTTTTAAGAACATACCATTCTTTATTTTCTCTGCTTGCTTTTCATCTACAACCATTTTTGGAAACTTACTTAATGCTTCATCAATTGAAATGAAGATAGACTCTACTGTTCCATTTTGCACGTTTTCTTCAATTTCTTCAAATGATATGCAATCTTCTAATAAAAATTCACCAGATGCCGTTCTTATAAGGTGCGACATATGTGATGGGAAACCAAGTTTTTCCCCGATCATTACAGCTAACGTTCTTACATATGTTCCTTTACTACACGTTACACGGAAACGGAATGAAATATTTTCTCCTTCAAAAACTTCACGATCATCAAGTAATATGAATTCATGAATTGTAATTGTACGAACTGGACGTTCCACCTCTTGCCCTGCTCTTGCATATTCGTATAATTTTTTCCCGTTTACTTTTACAGCCGAGAACATTGGTGGCATTTGTTCAATCGTGCCTGTTAATTCCGCAAGGACTTTCTCTACTTCCTTACGAGTAATAGTACGATCTACATTTTTCGTTTCAACAACCTCACCAGAAGCATCTTCAGTTGTCGTTGAAAACCCTAATGTTACTTCACCTTCATATGTTTTCGTTTCACTTGTTAAAAATTGTGCAATTTTCGTTGCTCTTCCAACGCAAATTGGTAATACTCCTGTTACATCAGGGTCTAATGTTCCCGTATGACCAATTCTCTTTTCTCGCAATATCTTTCTTAATTTAAATACACAATCATGTGATGTCATGCCTTTTGGCTTATGTAATAATACTACACCTTCCATATATGTTCACCTCATCATAATTCTCTCGTAGTAAATATCCAAAACTTATTTTGCATTGAAAAAATGGATAGACAAATGTCTATCCATTATTCTTCACGTTTACCGTCTTTATTAATTTCATGTAAAAGTGTATCAATTCGATGACCATATCCGATAGACTCATCAAACTCAAAGGTAATTTCTGGTGTTTTACGAAGACGAATACGTTGGCCAATTTCTGAACGAATAAAGCCTTTTGCCTTCGCTAAACCTTTTAAAGTATTTTCTTTCTGTTCTTCATCACCTAAAACAGAAATATATACTTTAGCAATTTGTAAATCACCACTCACTTGTACATCAGTTACTGTAACAAATCCAATACGTGGGTCTTTAATTTTACGACTGATAATGTCGCCTAATTCTTTTTTCATTTGCTCGCCCACACGGTTCGCACGTAATTTCATAACTCTTCACCTCATTCAATACCATTCCAAATGTGTTATTGTACGTTCAATTTCAGGAAATGAATCGATGTACTCAAGTACACGATTCATTTCTTTCTCACAGATAACACGATTTGAGGATACGGAAACAACTGCAATTTCTGTACGTTGCCATACATCTTGGTGCCCAACTTCAGAAACAGCTACATTATAGCGCTGTTTTACACGAGTTAACACACGTTGTAAAATTGCACGTTTCTCTTTTAAAGAATGCACATCGTAAATCATACACTCGAATGAGAGTGAAGCGATAATCATCGCTTCACTTCTTCCATAATGTACGCTTCAATGATGTCCCCTTCTTTAAGATCATTATATCTCTCAATTGTAATACCACACTCATAGTTTTGTGCAACTTCTTTTACATCGTCTTTGAAACGTTTTAACGTATCAAGTTGTCCTTCGAAAATTACTACGCCGTCACGGATAATACGTACGCCACTATCACGCGTAATTTTACCGTCTGTTACGTAACAACCTGCGATTGTTCCAACTTTTGTTACTTTAAACGTTTGACGAACTTCTGCTTGACCGATTACTTTTTCTTCGAATTCTGGATCAAGCATACCTTGCATAGCTGCTTCAATCTCTTCGATTACTTTATAAATAATACGGTGTAAACGAATATCAACGTTCTCTAATTCAGCTGTACGCTTCGCGTTCACATCTGGACGTACGTTAAATCCAATTACAATTGCATTAGATGCAGAAGCTAAAATGATATCAGATTCTGTAATCGCACCTACACCAGTGTGAATGATTTTAACTTTTACGCCTTCAACATCAATTTTACGAAGTGATGCTGCCATTGCTTCAACAGAACCTTGTACGTCTGCTTTTACGATTAAGTTAATTTCTTTTACATCGCCCTCTTGGATTTGTTGGAATAAATCTTCAAGGCTTAATTTAGATTTCTCACCACGTTGTGCAACTAACGCTTCTTGTGCACGTGATTCACCAATTTGACGAGCTTTCTTCTCATCAGCAAATGCCATGAAACGATCTCCAGCCTGTGGTACTTCGTTTAAACCAGTAATTTCAACAGGAGTTGATGGACCAGCAACTTTTACACGACGACCAATATCACTTACCATTGCACGAACACGTCCGAATGAAGTTCCAACAACGATTGGATCTCCAACTCGAAGCGTACCATTTTGAACAAGTAATGTCGCGATAGTTCCTTTACCTTTATCAAGCTGTGCTTCGATTACTGTACCAGTTGCATAGCGGTTTGGATTTGCTTTATATTCTTCTACTTCACTTACAAGAAGGATCATTTCTAGTAAGTTGTCAATGCCTTCGCCTTGAATTGCAGAAATTGGTACGAAAATAGTATCTCCGCCCCAAGCTTCTGGAACTAATTCATATTCAGTTAGTTCTTGCATTACGCGATCAGGGTTTGCAGCTGGTTTATCCATTTTATTCACAGCAACAATAATTGGTACTCCTGCTGCCTTCGCATGGTTAATTGCTTCAACCGTTTGTGGCATAACACCGTCATCCGCTGCAACAACAAGGATTGTAATATCCGTTACTTGTGCCCCACGAGCACGCATCGTTGTAAATGCTGCGTGACCAGGTGTATCTAAGAATGTAATCTTCTTATCGTTTACTTCAACTTGATATGCACCGATATGCTGAGTAATTCCACCCGCTTCGCCTGCAGTTACTTTTGAGTTACGAATAGAATCCAGTAATGTTGTTTTACCATGGTCAACGTGTCCCATGATTGTAACTACAGCTGGACGTTCTTTTAAGTTCTCTTCATCATCTTGCTCATCAATGAATGTTTCAAACTCAGTCTCGCTTACAATTACTTCTTCTTCTACTTCAATACCGTAGTCGTTAGCAATTAACTCAATTGTATCTTTATCCAAGTCTTGGTTAATTGTTGCCATAATTCCAAGCATGAAGAGCTTCTTAATAATTTCAGATGGCTCTTTGCTTAATTTTTTAGCAAGATCTCCTACTGTAAGGCTTCCAGAGAAAGTAATTTTATCTGGTGTTTCTACAATTTGAGTTTGTTGTCTACCAGCAAAGTTCTCTTGACGTTTGTCTTCGTTTCCTTTGCCTTTTTTCTTTTTCTTATTGCTGTTCTTTTTACTGCGAACAACTTTTTCTTCTACTTCAAACTCATCTGCAACAGAAGGTTTTTCAGTTTGATATTCATTATCTAATTTATTTACTACTTCATCGTCTAACATTGTCATATGATTCGAAACCTCGATATTCATTTCTTTTAGTTTTGTCATAAGATCTTTACTTGAGATATTATGTTTTTTTGCATATTCATGCACTCGAATTTTACTCATACCTTCACCCCCGGTAATTTGTATCGAGCATGCTACGCAGCTTTTTCGCAAAGCCTACATCTAACACAGCTACAACGACTCGCTCATCTCTCCCAATCGCATGCCCTAATTGTTGTCGATTTTCGACCTTTCTCATTGGTACGTTGTAGTACGTAGTTTTATCTGTGATGCGTTTTGTAGTATTTACTGACGCATCTTCAGATAGCAATACAAGTTTTGCTTTGCCACTTCGTACTTCTTTTAAAACGAGTTCTTCACCCGAAATAATTTTCCGAGCCCGGTTTGCTAGTCCTAAAAACGATTTCCAATCGGACACTTATTTCGACTCCTTCTCAACAAGCTCAAGAAGCTCTTCATATAAAGAACCGTCGATTTTCGCTTTTAGATGATGTTCCAAAACATTTTTCTTTTGAGCTTGAAGAATGCTCTCCTTGTCCTTCGACAAGTAAGCACCTCGTCCTGATTTTTTCCCAGTTAAATCAATGGACACTTCTCCCTCTTTGGAACGAACAATGCGAACGAGCTCTCGTTTTGATTTCATTTCTTGCGTTGCAACACATTTTCGTAACGGAACTTTTCGATTGCTCATACTCATCACCTCTATTCGATTTCGTCTTCCACTGAATCGAATCCAAATGCGATTACGCTATCTTCTTCTGTTACAATACCAAGTTGTTTCGCATCAGACTCACTCTTAATATCAATTTTCCAGCCTGTTAATTTAGCTGCAAGACGTGCATTTTGTCCACGCTTACCGATAGCTAATGATAACTGGTGGTCTGGAACAACTACTGTTGTCGCTTTTTCTTCTTCATCTACAAGTACTTTAACAACTTGTGATGGGCTTAATGCATTTGCAACATATTCAACTGGATCATTTGACCAGCGGACGATGTCAATTTTTTCACCTTTTAATTCGTCTACAATGCGTTGTACACGTTGCCCTTTTGGTCCTACACAAGAACCAACTGGATCAACATCAGTGTTCTCTGCATATACAGAGATCTTAGAGCGATCGCCAGCTTCACGTGCTACAGAACGAATTTCTACAGTTCCATCATAGATTTCAGGAACTTCCATTTCGAATAAACGTTTTAAAAGACCAGGATGTGTACGTGATACGTAAATTTGTGGTCCTTTTGTCGTTTTTTCTACTTTCGTAATGAATACGCGAATACGATCATGTGGTTTGTATTGCTCATTAGGCATTTGCTCACTTACAGGTAATAAAGCTTCTACTTTTCCTAAGCTTACATAGATGAAACGAGCATCTTGACGTTGTACAATACCTACCATAATATCTTCTTCACGGTCACTAAACTCAGAGTAAATAACACCGCGCTCTGCTTCACGCACTCGTTGTGTGACAACTTGTTTTGCAGTTTGTGCTGCAATACGACCAAAGTCTTTTGGTGTTACTTCAATTTCTAGTACGTCACCATCTTGGTAGTTTGGATTAATTTGTCTTGCTTCCTCTACAGAAATTTCAAGACGTGGATCAAACACATTGTCTACTACGTCTTTACGTGCTAAAACTTGAATTGTTCCCACTTCTGGGTTAAAGCTCACACGAACGTTTTGTGCTTGATTAAAATTGCGCTTATAAGCAGAGATTAAAGCTGCTTCAATCGCATCAATAATAATGTCTTTGCTAATGCCTTTTTCAGATTCTAATACGAGCAAAGCATCTAATAACTCAGTGCTCATGAAGATCCCCCTTCTAACTAAAACGTAACAGCAAGTCGCGCATTTGCGACTTTATCCATCGAAATTTGGATTTCTTTTTTACGTGTTTTAATTGTTAATAATAATGTTATTGTTGTACCATCGTAAGAAAGTAGTTTTCCTTCAAACATCTTTTCACCATCAATCGGCTCATATGTTTTAATTGCCACTTGTTTTCCTACCGCTTGCTGGAAGTCTTTTTCTTTCTTTAATGGGCGTTCCGCTCCAGGAGATGATACATCCAAAAAGTAAAGATGAGGAATTGGATCCTCTTTATCTAAAGCTTCGCTTAAACGTTCACTTACCGCACCGCATTCTTCAATGTCGACTCCCTTTTCAGAATCGATGAATACGCGTAAGAACCAGTCTTGTCCTTCTTTCACATACTCTACATCTACAAGTTCAAGATTTAACTCTTCAACGATCGGCTGCGCAAATGCTTCTACAACTTCTGTGACTTTCTTATCCATAAACAGCCTCCTTCCTGCCGTCATGTACCATTTAAAAGAAGAAGACCCCGCCACTTTAAAAACGGTCTATCTTATTCTTTCTCGTTAGCTAACAAAAGCCCCTGCTGTTCAGCAGGGATTATCTGTCTTAGTATTACCAAATTTAAGAAGTAAAACTTGTAACAAAATATGTATATACGACAGAAATCTTTTACCTATCTACGTAGAGAAAACATAGATAGTAACACGAAAGAGTGGGTTTCCCCACTCTTTTCTTTACACAATATACATGACATGGTTATCTCGGTTAATAGTATATCATAGGAAATGTTGATTTGCAAAGACTTTTCCTACCTACTAGAACAGTGATAACTGGTTTTGATCCGGTAAATCTCCTAAACAACCTTGACTATCTAAATACTCAATAATTGTTTTCGAAACCTTACTACGCTGCTGCAAGTCCTCTTTTGATAAGAAGTCTCCATTTTTACGTGCTTCCACAATACTTAAAGCTGCGTTTGTACCAAGACCAGGTACCGCATTAAATGGAGGAATTAATGTGTCTCCATCAATAATAAATTCTGTTGCATGTGAGCGGTATAAATCCACCTTTTGGAATGAGTATCCACGCTCACACATTTCAAGTGTCATTTCTAGTACTGTTAATAAACTTTTCTCTTTCGGCGCAGCATCTAGTCCCTTTTGAGCAATTTCATCAATTCTTGCACGTATAGATGCTGAACCTTTCGCCATTGCCTCTACATCAAAATCATCTGCACGAACTGTAAAATATGCGGCATAGAATAACAGTGCAAAATGTACTTTAAAGTATGCGATACGTACAGCCATAAGTACGTAAGCAGCCGCATGGGCTTTAGGGAACATGTATTTAATCTTCTTACATGAATCAATATACCAACCTGGTACATTATTATTTTTCATGTCTTCTTCCCATTCTTCCGGTACACCTTTACCTTTACGAACCGACTCCATGATTTTGAAGGCTAATGATGGATCTAGACCTTGATAGATTAAATATACCATGATGTCATCACGACAACCGATAACTTCGCTCAGCGTACATGTACCGTTATAAATTAACTCGTTTGCATTACCAAGCCATACGTCAGTACCATGTGATAGTCCAGAAATTTGGACTAACTCTGAGAATGTCGTCGGTTTCGTCTCTTCTAACATCTGTCTTACGAATTTTGTACCAAACTCTGGTATACCAAGTGTACCTGTTTTACAGTTAATTTGCTCTTCCGTTACCCCTAACGATTCTGGACCAGAGAAAATTTTCATTACTTCTGGATCATCCGTTGGGATTGTTTTCGGATCAATACCACTTAAATCTTGTAACATACGAATAACGGTCGGATCATCGTGTCCTAGTATATCAAGTTTTAATAAATTATCATGAATCGAGTGGAAATCAAAATGCGTTGTTCTCCATTCAGCACCAATTGAATCAGCTGGGTACTGTATTGGTGAGAAATCAAAGATATCCATGTAATCTGGCACAACGATAATACCGCCTGGATGCTGTCCTGTTGTACGTTTTACACCGGTACACCCTGCTACTAAGCGATCAATCTCTGCATTTCGAATCGTTAAGTTATGATCATTTGCATAACCTTTTACATATCCGTAAGCAGTTTTTTCCGCAACTGTACCAATCGTTCCTGCACGATATACATAGTCTTCACCGAACAGTACTTTCGTATAGTTATGGGCACGTGGTTGGTATTCCCCGGAGAAGTTCAAATCGATATCGGGCACCTTATCTCCTTTAAATCCAAGGAACGTTTCGAAAGGAATGTCATGTCCATCTTTTACATATGGAATATTACAAGCAGGACATTCTTTATCTGGTAAGTCAAAACCAGAACCTACAGAACCATCATTAAAGAATTCTGATTGCTTACACTTCGGACATACATAGTGTGGTGGTAATGGGTTTACTTCTGTAATTTCCATCATCGTTGCAACAAATGATGACCCTACCGATCCACGCGAACCTACTAGATATCCGTCTACTAACGATTTTTTCACAAGCTTATGTGAAATTAAATAAATTACGGCGAATCCATGCCCAATAATACTTTTTAATTCTTTTTCTAAACGTGCTTCTACAATTTCCGGTAGCTCTTCACCATAAATGCTACGCGCCATTTTATAACTCATATCACGCGTTTCATCATCAGCACCTTCAATTTTCGGTGTGTATAGATCGTCTTTTACTGGATGCACATCACCAATTAATGACGCAATCTTTTGTGTATTTGTTACAACAACTTCTTTCGCTTTGTCTTCACCTAAGAATGAAAAACATTCTAACATCTCATCAGTTGTACGGAAATGTACTGGCGGTAATGAATGTCGATTTAACGGATTGGCTCCGCCCTGCGAACTGACTAAAATTTTACGATACATCGCATCCTCAGGGTCTAAATAATGCACGTTTCCTGTAGCAACAACTGGTTTATCTAACGTCTCACCTAGTTTTACTAAGTTAGAAATAATTGTTTTTAATTGACCTTCGTCTCGAACAAGCTCACGTTCTACTAAATGACGCAACACCTCTGGAGGCATTACTTCAATGTAATCATAGAACTGGGCAATTTCTTCTACCTCTTCAGGTGCCTTTTGCATCATCGCCTCGAACACTTCACCTTTATCACAAGCCGTTCCTACTAAAAGTCCTTCACGATATTTTTTTAATAGTGACCTCGGCACACGTGGTACACGGTAAAAGTAATTAAGGTGAGAATATGAAACAAGTTTATATAAATTTTTCAATCCAACATCCGATGTGGCAAGTAACGTCATATGACTTGGACGGCCACGCTTATACGCATCCCCTTGTCCCATGCTATCATTTAATTGATCGTGATATTCAAATCCCTTTTCAATTACGTCTTTCAACATTTTCACAAGTAAATATCCCGTCGCTTCTGTATCATAAATCGCACGGTGATGTTGTGTTAATTCAATATCAAGTTTTTTACACATCGTATTTAATCGATGATTTTTCATTTCTGGAAATAAGAATCGTGCAAGTTCTAACGTATCAATAACTGGATTATTCGTTTTTTCTAGTCCAGCCTTTTTAAAACCTACGTTAATAAAGCCCATATCAAAGCTCGCGTTATGGGCAACAAGTGTATGGTCGCCCATCCATTCCTCAAACTTTTTAAACACTTCGTCCACTTCAGGTGCATCAGTTAACATATCATCCGTAATACCTGTCAATTCAATAATCGTCGCTGATAATGGTTGATGTGGATTTGCGAAAGATTCAAAGCGATCAATAATTTCGCCACCCTTTACTTTTACGGCAGCCAACTCAATGACTGTATCGTATACAGCTGATAAACCTGTCGTCTCAACGTCGAAAACAACATACGTTTCCTCTGCAAGTAAACGATGCGCTTCATTATACGCTATCGGTACACCATCATTAACTAGATTTGCTTCTACACCATATATAACTTTAACTCCAGCCTTCTTCCCTGCAGAATACGCCTCTGGGAAAGACTGAGCCACGGCATGATCTGTAACCGCAATAGCCTCATGTCCCCATTTACCAGCTTGAGCAACAAGCTTAGAAACTGGAGTGACAGCGTCCATTTGACTCATCGGAGTATGGAGATGCAGCTCTACTCGTTTTTCGCCTTCTGGTGCTTTATCTTTACGAGACGGTCCTGTTATTTCATTAATATCATTTGCAATCATTACTAAATCTCGAACGAATGTATCGTTTTGAACAGAACCACGTGCTTTCACCCACATTCCTTTTTTCAAGGATTGCAGCATCGGAATATCTTCTTTGTCACGTGAGAACATTTTGATCATAATAGAATCCGTATAATCCGTTATTTTTAAAGTTAATAACGTACGCCCACTACGAAGCTCTTTTGTTTCTACATGGAAGACATATCCTTGAACCGTTTTTCTTCTTTCTTCATCTTGAATTTCTCGCATCGGTGTAATCTCTTCATCTGGCTTAATAAGATACCCGAGTGTAATCGGTCCTTCATACACAACGCTGCTTTCTTCAGCTTGCTTCTTCGCCATTTCTTCCATAGCTTGTATAACACGCTCACGGTCTTCTTGCTGCGTTTGTTCACGAAACTTTTGCATTTCTTCTGTATTTTGCTGTATATGTGTGTCTAACTGAAAACGCGGGAATCCAAAAACTTCGTATTGATCCCCTACTGGTTTCGCAACGTTTTTCTTTAAAGCCGTAGACTCCAGCTCGTTATTTACATTTATTAACAACTTAACTCCATTCACCTGTGGAAGCTGCTTCTTTAAGTATGCGAACATAGGTGAAAATGTAATTCGTTCCGTACAAAGCGGCCAATACGCCCTCACTTCTTCTTCTGTAAATTGTTTATTCTCTGTTTCTAATGCAAATGTTGTTCTTGCAATATGAGAAAATGATTGCTTAAGCTTTGTTTCTAGCAATTCATATAATTCTGTAGGCAAAATACGTGGCACTTGTAAATCAAAATGCCAACTTTTATTCGCTTTATCAATAACGAGCCTTTCAATACCACCGCCTTGTAAATATTGATTTATAAGGTCGTCTGGTATTTGCAACTGCTGGAGCAAAATTTGAAATCGCTCTTGTTGTTCATTTGTTAAAGACATAAGCACTCTCCTTCCATTTGCTATTATAAATTGAAACGTACCACAAAGAAAGATTTCTCACCTCTTCTTTTACAAAATACGTTTACAAAGAAAGAGAAGGTACCCCATTACGAGGTACCTCTTCTTATTTTAAAATATTTGCAATATATGTTTGAAGTTCTTCTACTTTTACTTCTTCAGACTCACCTGTAGCACGTACTTTCACTTCTACAATACCTTCGTCTGCTTTTTTACCAACTGTAACACGAACTGGAAGACCGAATAAATCTGCATCTGCAAATTTAACACCTGCACGTTCTGCACGATCGTCTAATAACACTTCATAGCCTTGTTCTTGTAATGAGTTGTAAATATTTTCACCCATTTCACGTTGTGCATCAGATTTCATATTTACTGGAATTACATGCACATGGAACGGTGCTACCGCTTTTGGCCAAACTAAGCCGTTCTCATCGTTAAATTGCTCTGCAATTGCTGCTACTGTACGAGATACACCGATACCGTAACAACCCATAATAAGTGGTTGTGTTTTTCCGTTTTCATCTAGGAATGTTGCGTTCATTGCTTCACTATAACGAGTTCCTAATTTGAATACATGACCAACTTCAATTCCGCGTGCGAAAAGAATTGTTCCGTTTCCATCTGGAGAGTGGTCTCCTTCTTGAATGAAGCGTAAATCTGTATATTGACTTACTTTAAAGTCACGTTCTGGATTTACATTTACATAATGGAATCCTTCTTCATTCGCTCCTGAACATCCGTTAACAATTGATGCTACAGCATGATCAGCAATAATTTCGATATCACCTGTTACATTAATCGGTCCTAATGAACCCACTTCACAATTTAATAATGCTTTTACTTCTTCATGAGAAGCAAGCTCAACAACTGAAGCGCCGTATACATTTTTCACTTTCACATCGTTTACTTCGTGATCACCACGAACAAGTACAACTACTAATTTCTCATCTACTTTAAACACCATAGACTTAATGCACTTGTCAGCTGCAATGTTTAAGAATGCAGATACTTCTTCAATTGCTTTTTGGTCTGGTGTTGCTACTTTTTCAAGTGCTTTTTCTGCTTCGTCACTCTTCTTATACGTAGCTACAACAGGAGCCATTTCGATGTTTGCTGCATAATCAGATGTGTCAGAGTATGCAATTGTATCTTCACCAACATCAGATAATACCATAAATTCATGTGTATCTTTTCCGCCCATTGCTCCAGAATCGGCAATAACTGCACGGAAATTCAAACCACAGCGAGCAAAAATGTTAGAGTATGCTTTATATAAGCGATCGTATACTTCATCTAAGCTCTCTTGTGTAGCATGGAAAGAGTATGCATCTTTCATTAGAAACTCTCTTCCACGTAATAAGCCGAAACGAGGTCTTTGCTCATCACGGAATTTTGTTTGAATTTGGTATAATGTTAACGGTAATTTTTTATATGATTTCACTTCATCACGCACAAGATCCGTAATTACTTCCTCATGTGTCGCTCCTAATGCGAATTCACGAGCATTACGATCTTTCATACGCATTAATTCAGATCCGTAAGAATACCAACGACCTGATTCTTGCCATAATTCCGCAGCTTGCATAGCTGGCATTAATAATTCTACAGCTCCTGCGCGCTCCATTTCTTCTCGAACGATACGTTCTACTTTGTGTAATACTTTTAATCCAAATGGTAGAAAGCTATAAATACCAGAAGCATTTTGACGCATAAAACCTGCACGAAGTAATAGCTGATGACTCTTAATTTCAGCATCAGCTGGAACTTCACGTAATGTAGGACTGAATACCATACTTTGTTTCATTTATTTGCACCTCTTCATTTTACTCTTACACGCAGTAAAACCCCTCACCTCGAGTTAGGTGAGGGATTTTATTCTACGAGCTCTATTTCATTATAAGTTTCACTTTATTTTACAAGAAAAACTTACGAATGTCATTCCAAGTTACAACTAACATAAGTAACATTAATAATGCAAAACCAATAAAGTGAACCATTCCTTCTTTTTGGCGATCAATTGGTTTTCCTCGTAACGCTTCAATTAAGAAGAAGAATAAACGGCCACCATCTAAAGCAGGAACTGGTAATAAATTAAATAAACCAAGATTAATGCTTAGAACTGCAGCTAAACTTAGTACACGCGTAAACCCATAATCTACAACTTGATCTGTTAGATTATAAATTCCTACTGGACCTGATAACTCATTAATAGAAAATTGACCAGTTACTAATTTAACAAGAGATTCAAAAATTAGTTTCGTCCATTGGTACGTTTGTTCAAATCCTGATTTAATAGAACCCATTACTGTTTTCTCTACAGGAGAATAAACACCGATTCTACCAACTTCGTCTTTTCCTTCTTTATCAAGTGTTGGCGTTACTTTCACATTAAACTGTTCATTATCACGCTTTACTTGTAACGTAATTTCTTTATTTGGGTTTTCACGTACAATAGTAACAACATCTTTCCATGTACTTGTGTTTTTCCCATCAATAGCTTGAATTGTATCATTCTCTTTCAATCCAGCTTGCTGTGCTGCACTGTTATCCATCACTTTTCCGACCATTGGTTTGTCAATAGGGGCCCCTTGTACAAATCCAAGAATCACAAAAATAACAAATGCTAAAATGAAGTTCATTGCAGGACCCGCAAAGATTGTTAAAGCGCGTTGCCCTAGTTTTTTCGAGCCAAATTGTCTATTATACGGGGCAATTTGAATTTCTTCCCCCGCAGTAATAATACGAGCCTTTTCATTCACTCGGAATGTTTGAAGCTCTTCCTCGTACTCTTCATAGCCCGAAATTGTTAAATTATGCTCCAAATCAGCTTGTTCGACTTCAATAACACGAACATTTGGATACTTTTCATATCCATCAAAAACTAATTTCACAACTTCGTCTTTTTCATTTAATACAAGGCCAACCTTTTTCCCAGGCTTTAACTCAACTGTGTCCGCATCCTCGCCAGCCATTCTTACATAGCCACCAAGGGGCAGTAATCGAATCGTATACACCGTTTCATTCTTTTCAAATGAGAATATTTTCGGACCAAAACCAATCGCAAACTCGCGGCATAAAATACCTGCTCTTTTTGCGAAATATAGATGCCCTAGCTCATGGAAAAATACGAGTGCACCGAAAATTAATATAAAGGCAATCGCTGTATTCAATTCCATAACCACCTTTGCTAAATTTGTTCCATCACAAACCGTCTTGTGGCCGCATCAATTTCCAAAATTTCCTCTAAGCTCGGTCGTGCAATGACATTGTGATGGTTCATTGCTTTTTCAATGAGGTCTTCCACTGTTAAGAAATTAATTCTCTTTTGTAAAAAGGCTTCAACAGCTACTTCATTCGCTGCGTTCATTACAGCTGGCATACTTCCACCTGCTTTTCCAGCTTCATACGCAAAACGTAAACAACGGAATCGTTCTTGGTCCATTTTCTCAAAATGCAACGTCCCTATTTCCCATAAGTTTAACTGTTTTGTGTCTGAAAGAGGCAATCTATCAGGATATGTAAGTGCGTATTGAATTGGTACTCGCATATCAGGTGAACCAAGCTGCGCCATTACACTACGATCTTCAAATTCAACCATAGAATGGATAATACTTTCTTTATGTAAAACAACATCGATTTGCTCATAAGGGATACCAAAAAGCCAATGTGCTTCAATTACTTCTAGTCCCTTATTCATCATTGTAGCAGAATCAATTGTAATTTTCGAACCCATTGACCAGTTTGGATGTCGAAGCGCATCTTCTACGGTCACACGATGCAATTCATCCCTCGTTTTATCGCGGAAACTTCCACCAGAAGCCGTTATAATAAGACGAGAAATTCTTTTTTCATTTTCACCATTCAAGCATTGAAAAATAGCCGAATGTTCACTATCAACTGGAAGTAACGAAACATTATGTTTTCGTGCTGCTTCCATTACAAGATGTCCTGCAGTTACTAACGTTTCTTTATTTGCAATTCCAATTGTTTTTTTCGCCTCAATTGCACGAAGTGTTGGTAACAACCCTACGCTACCTACAACAGCATTTACTACAATCTCCGCATCTGGATGTAATGCTACTTCTAAAAGTCCTTCACTACCATATACAATTTTTGTATTACCAGAAACAGATTGTAATTTTAAAACATCTTCCTCTCTTTGCACAGAGACGATTTGCGGAGAAAATTCTTGAATTACCTTTACTGCGTAGTCAATATTTTTCCCTACAGAAAAAGCAACGAGACGGAATTGGTCTGGGTGCGAGCGTAATACATCTAAAGTTTGTGTACCAATTGATCCGCTTGCACCTAATAAACTAATGTTTTTCATGACTCCAACCCCTCGTTCATTTATTAATTGTATTGTAATAAGAAATAAAGAATTGGTAAAACGAATAACCAACTATCTGTTCGGTCTAATATACCACCATGCCCAGGTAAAATTGTACCTGAATCCTTTACGCCATAATGACGTTTAAAAGCAGATTGTACTAAATCACCAATTTGTCCAAAAATAGAAATGATAATTGTCAGCACAATTAAAATTACTACATTCGATTCGACTGGGAAGAACACGTTGTAAACAAGTGCCACAATAATTCCACAAACGATTCCCCCTAATGAACCTTCAATCGTTTTATTTGGACTGATTTCTGGCCACAATTTTCTCTTGCCCAATGCTTTTCCTACAAAATATGCGCCTGAATCAGTAGCCCATATAACAAATAATGCGCAAAATACATATTTAATTCCTAATATTCTCGTTTCATTTAAATATAAGAATCCCATTGCCACATATGTCGTTGCCATCAGTAAAAATGAAGCATTATCAAAAGTAAATGTATTCTTAGAAAGGACTGTATATGATAAAAGTAATAAAACAATCACAAATGTGATTTCCAATTTACCTAATCCAATCCATGTAAACAGTTCTGATGCACTACTTGGAATTAAAAGAATCCACAATAATACTGCAGCTAAAACTGTTGGTATGGAAATAAGCGTAAGCTTATTCATACGAATTAATTCATATAAACCTATAGAAGCAAGTGCATACACTAAAACCGTAAAAGGCACGCCACCGTATATTACGATGGGAATGAATAGCGCGGCAGCAACCACTCCAGTAATAATTCTCTGTTTCACTACCAAACCCTCTCTTTCTACACGCCTCCGAATCTGCGCCCTCTATGTTGAAAGTCAGTAATCGCATTTAGCAAATGTTCTTCTTTGAAGTCTGGCCAATACACGTCTGTAAACCAAAACTCCGAATATGCAATTTGCCATAACATGAAATTACTAATACGTAGCTCTCCGCTTGTTCGGATTAACAACTCTGGATCAGGTAAAGAACTCGTCATTAAGTAGGAGGAAAGCATTTCTTCACTTACCTCTTCAGAACGAATTTTTCCTTCCTCATTATCTTTCATCATATGTTGCACAGCAGAAACGATTTCATCTCGACTTCCATAGTTTAACGCGAAATTAAGAATTAATCCCGTATTCTCTTTCGTATCTTCCATGGCTTTCTCCATCGCTCTGCGTGTATGCGTAGGAAGACGATCTTTTTGCCCTATTACTCGGACTTGTACGTTTTCTTCAATCAATTCTGGTAAAAATGTACCTAGAAATTCTTCTGGAAGCTTCATTAAATAATCAACTTCCTTTTTCGGTCTTTTCCAGTTCTCAGTTGAAAAAGCATAAAGAGTTAACACTTTCACATTAAGTTTACTTGCAAATTTTGTAATTTTCTTTACAACTTGCATACCTTCATGATGTCCCGCAATACGAGGCATTGCTCTCCTCTTTGCCCATCTTCCATTCCCATCCATAATGATGGCAATATGTTCTGGGATATATCCTTTTTTCACTTCTTCAACGAGATGATCAAACGATGTGTCCTTTTTACCTTTAAAAAAAGGAAAGTTTTTAAACATCATTCATACCCTCCAGCAAGCAGACGTATGCCTAAAAGTGTAAAAAGACCCCCTTAAGAAGAGGGTCATAATTGCGAAGTTATCGCTATTACACTTCCATGATTTCTTTTTCTTTGTTTTTTGCGATTTCGTCAACTTTTGCAATATATTTATCTGTTTCTTTTTGGATATCTTCAGTATATCCTCTTAAATCATCTTCTGTAATCTCGCCAGCTTTTTCAAGCTTCTTAAGATCATCATTTCCGTCACGACGTACGTTACGAACAGCAACTTTAGCTTCTTCAGCATATTTTTTCACAACTTTTACAAGATCACGACGACGTTCTTCTGTTAATGCAGGGAATGCAATACGAATTACAGTTCCATCATTAGAAGGATTTAAGCCTAAATCTGCTTTTAAAATTGCTTTTTCAATATCACCGATAGAAGTTTTATCATAAGGTTGAATTACTAGTAAACGCGCTTCTGGAACTGTAATGTTCGCTAATTGCACAACTGGTGTTGGTGCACCATAGTAATCAACTTGTACCTTATCTAATACAGACGCGTTTGCACGGCCAGCACGAACTGTTGCTAATTCACGAGAATAAGCAGCAACTGCTTTTTCCATTTTTTCATTTGAAGACTTCAATACTTGTTGTCCCATATTTATTTCCCCCTTACCACTGTTCCGATATTTTCGCCTAAAACGGCACGTTTAATATTACCTTTTTCCATAACTGAGAATACAATTAATGGAATATCATTATCCATACATAGAGAAGAAGCTGTAGAATCCATTACACCTAAACCTTCTTTTAATACGTCTAAGTAAGTAAGCGTTTCATATTTCGTAGCTGTTGGATCAATAGATGGATCCGCATTATATACACCATCTACATTGTTTTTCGCCATTAAAATTACATCTGCTTCAATTTCTGCCGCACGTAATGCTGCTGTTGTATCTGTAGAGAAGTATGGGTTACCTGTACCTGCTGCAAAGATAACAACACGTTTTTTCTCTAAGTGACGAACTGCTTTACGACGAATGTAAGGTTCTGCAACTTGACGCATCTCAATTGAAGTTTGTACACGAGTTTGAATTCCGATATTCTCCAAGCTATCTTGAAGAGCTAATGAATTCATAACTGTCGCTAACATGCCCATGTAATCTGCCCCTGCACGATCCATGCCCATTTCACTTCCAATTTTCCCACGCCAAATGTTACCGCCACCAACAACAACAGCAACCTCTACATCAAGTTCTGCAATTTCTTTTACTTGTTCCGCAACTGACTTAATAACAGTTGGGTTAATTCCAAATCCTTGCTCTCCAGCTAAAGCTTCTCCACTTAGCTTTAAAACGACACGATTATATTTCGGTTTACTCATAATGAACCTCCAATTGCTTACATCTTTATTTTAAAAAAGGGAACACAATGTGTTCCCTAATCTGTATTAGTTGCTACCTTTTACTTGGTTCATTACTTCTTCAGCAAAGTTGTCTTCGCGTTTTTCGATACCTTCACCAACAGCGTAGCGAACGAATCCTTTTAATGTTCCGCCTTTAGACTCAACGAACTGACGAACTTTCATATCAGGGTTTTTAACGAATGCTTGGTCAAGTAAGCAAATCTCTTCGAAGAATTTGCCTAAACGGCCTTCAACCATTTTTGCAACGATTTTCTCAGGCTTGCCTTCGTTTAATGCTTGTTGTGTTAATACTTGACGCTCATGCTCAACTTCTTCAGCTGTTACAGCATCGCGGTCGATGTATTTAGGGTTAACTGCAGCGATGTGCATTGCAACATCTTTAGCAGCAGCTTCATCAGTAGAACCTTCAAGAACTGTTAATACACCAATGCGTCCACCCATGTGTAGGTAAGCGCCGAATGCATCTGCATCAGTTTTTGATACGATTTCGAAACGACGAAGTGTAAGTTTTTCACCAATTTTAGCGATTGCTTCGTTGATGTGCTCTTCAACTTTTTTACCGTTTTCCATTGTTTGAGCCATAGCTTCTTCAACGTTAGCTGGTTTGTTAGTTAATAAGTGAGCAGCTAATTCTTTAATTAGTGTTTGGAAACCTTCGTTTTTCGCAACGAAATCAGTTTCAGAGTTTAATTCTAAGATTAAAGCGTCGTTACCGTTTGTTTCGATGAAAGTTAAACCTTCAGCAGCAATGCGGTCAGCTTTTTTAGCAGCTTTCGCAATACCTTTTTCACGTAAGAAGTCAATTGCCTTCTCCATGTCGCCGTTAGTTTCTGTTAAAGCTTTTTTGCAGTCCATCATACCTGCGCCAGTTTTTTCACGTAATTCTTTTACCATTTGAGCAGTGATTGCCATACTTTTCATCCTCCTAAAATATGTATTTATACCTTTTATAAAGGTGTTTATACCTTAAAAAAGGTGATAAAAGGCCGAACCCCTTATCACCTTTCCAACTTTGTTACGCAGTAACAGTTTCTTCACCTTGTTTTGCTTCAAGGATCGCGTCTGCCATTTTAGATGTAAGAAGTTTTACAGCACGAATTGCATCATCGTTTGCTGGGATAACGTGATCGATTTCGTCTGGATCACAGTTTGTATCAACGATACCGATGATTGGAATGTGTAATTTGCGTGCTTCAGCAACTGCAATACGCTCTTTACGAGGGTCTACTACGAATAATGCACTTGGAAGACCTTTCATATCTTTAATACCGCCTAAGAATTTCTCAAGACGCTCTAACTCTTTTTTAAGTTGAACAACTTCTTTCTTAGGAAGTACTTCAAAAGTACCATCTTCTTGCATTCTTTCGATGTCTTTAAGACGCTTGATACGCTTTTGGATTGTTTGGAAGTTTGTTAAAGTTCCGCCTAACCAACGTTGGTTAACGAAGTACATACCAGCACGAGTTGCTTCTTCTTTAATAGCTTCTTGTGCTTGTTTTTTAGTACCTACGAATAAGATGTCTCCGCCTTCAGCAGCGATGTCGCGCATCGTTCTGTAAGCTTCCTCAACTTTTTTCACAGTTTTTTGTAAGTCGATGATGTAGATACCGTTACGCTCTGTGAAAATGTAACGCTTCATTTTTGGGTTCCAACGACGAGTTTGATGTCCGAAATGAACACCAGCTTCAAGCAATTGCTTCATAGAAATTACTGACATAATATAGTTCCTCCTAAATGGTTTTTGATATCCTCCGTTTACTTCATCTCTAAGCGAAACTACAAACGTAGCACCAACACTTAAATCAGTAAACGTGTGTACTTTGTACTGACACCACTGCTTACTATATCATACTGAAATATTACAATCAAGTCGAAAATGCGAACAATGTAAAACTTTCTTTGTGCATACTCGAATTCTAGTATTACCAACCTTCATTTCTTTTAAGCAAAAAAATAAATACAATTAATAGTTTTCTCAGAAAACACGCTTATGACACTTTTCACAAGCACCATCTATCCATTGTACATAAAAAACTCTCCTCGATTGAGGAGAGTTTTTTACAAATTAGTTTGTTTTTAATTTAGCAAGTTCCTGTAGAAACTTGTCGTTTAGCACTTTAATGTATGTTCCTTTCATACCTAAAGAACGAGACTCAATAACACCAGCACTTTCTAATTTACGTAGTGCATTTACGATTACAGAACGAGTAATTCCTACGCGATCAGCAATTTTACTTGCAACAAGTAAACCTTCTGTTCCATTTAATTCTTCGAAGATGTGCTCAATCGCTTCTAACTCACTGTAAGATAATGAGCTGATCGCCATTTGAACAACAGCTTTACTACGTGCTTCCTCTTCGATTTCTTCTGCTTTTTCACGTAAGATTTCCATACCTACAACAGTTGAGCTGTACTCAGCAAGGATTAAATCATCATCTAAGAACTCTTGACCAAGACGAGCTAATACTAATGTACCTAGACGCTCACCGCCACCAACGATTGGTACGATTGTAGTTAAACCTTGACCAAATAATTCTCTGTTTTCTACTGGGAATGCTGTGTAAGCACTGTTCACATCTAAGTTTGAAGATGTTTCTGTAATGTTGAATAAGCTTTGTGTATATTCTTCTGGGAATTGACGTTCTGCAAGCATTTGCTTCATGCGTTCGTTTTCGATTTGTTGGTGAATTGCATAACCTAGTAATTTACCACGACGGCTAACTACGAATACGTTTGCTTCGATTACTTCACACATTGTGTCAGACATTTCTCTAAAGTTTACAGGCTTCCCTGCTGCGCTCTGTAATAACGCATTTAATTTTCTCGTTTTTGCTAATAATTCCATTTCAAAAGTTCCTCCTACATGTTACTCACATATTTTTTCATCACTTGGAAACTAGGGCGAGTCACCTGATGACACTATTACAAAATAAACTGGCTCACATCTTTATTTTTAGCAATTGTTGCTAATTTCTCCTCAACGTATTGAGGTGTTATCGTTATTTTCTCTAACGTAATTTCAGATGCTTCAAACGATAAATCTTCAAGGAGCTTCTCCATAATCGTATGAAGTCTTCTTGCTCCAATATTATCTGTATCCTGATTAACTTGATAAGCAATCTCAGCAATCTTACGAATAGCTTCGTCTGAAAATTCAATTTCTATACCTTCAGTCGCTAATAATGCCATATATTGTTTAATTAACGCATTGTCAGGCTCGATTAGTATTTTAACAAAATCGTCTGTCGATAATTTTGTTAATTCTACTCGAATCGGAAATCTCCCTTGCAATTCCGGAATTAAATCCGACGGTTTAGACATATGGAACGCTCCAGCTGCAACGAATAAAATATAATCCGTTTTTACTGATCCGTATTTTGTCGCAACATTCGACCCTTCTACAATCGGCAAAATGTCACGTTGCACACCTTCACGTGATACATCTACGCTATTCGACTGCTTACCAGCAATTTTGTCAATTTCATCGATAAAAATAATCCCGAGCTGTTCAGCACGATAAACAGCCTCTTGTGTAACTTCATCCATATCAATTAAGCGCTGTGCCTCTTCATTTGTCAAGAGTTTTCTTGCTTCTTTTACAGAAAGTTTACGTTTTTTCGTTTTTTTCGGCATAAAACTTCCTAGCGCATCTTGGAAATTCATCCCCATTTGCTCCATGCCAGTTCCTTGTAACATATCAAACATGGAAGACTGTTGTTCAGTCACTTCAATCGATACAATTTCGTCTTCAAGAAGCCCTGCAGCAAGCTTTCTCTCCACATCTTGACGCTTCTTTTCGATTTCAACATCTTCTTGTGTATCAGACGTTTGATTCGAATTTTGAGTGCCTCCAAAAAGCATCTCTAATGGATTTTTGAATCCAGATTGTTTCTCTGGACTCGGCACTAAAATTTCAACAAGACGTTGATTCGCTTGCTCTTCGGCTTTATCTTGAACTTTCACTACCATTTCTTCTTTTACGATACGAACCGATGTTTCCACCAGGTCACGTACCATCGACTCTACATCTCTACCCACATATCCAACTTCTGTGAATTTTGTAGCCTCAACCTTAATAAAAGGTGCTCCAACGAGTTTCGCCATTCGTCGTGCTACCTCTGTTTTCCCAACACCTGTCGGTCCAATCATTAAGATATTTTTAGGTGCAATTTCGTCACGTAAATTTTCAGCTAATTTACTGCGACGATATCGATTTCTCAACGCTACAGCAACCGCTTTCTTTGCGTCTTTTTGACCGATGATGTATTGATCTAATTTTTCCACAATTTGGCGCGGAGTAAAATGTAAATGCATATAAAATGCCTCCCTTACGATTCTACAATTCTTCAACAATTATGTTGTGATTCGTATAAACACAAATATCGCCAGCAATCTCTAAACTCGCTTTCGCAATTTGCTTCGCTGTTAAGTGTTCACTTGCATATTGCTTTAAAGCACGACCTGCAGAAAGTGCATAATTTCCACCAGATCCAATTGCTAAAATACCATCATCCGGTTCAATCACTTCTCCTGTACCTGAAACAAGGAGCATAGTTGTTTTATCCATGACAATGAGCATTGCTTCTAGCTGACGTAACATTTTATCGCCACGCCATTGTTTGGCCATTTCAACAGCAGCACGCTGCAAGTTGCCATTATACTCTTCTAATTTCCCTTCAAACATTTCAAAAAGAGTAAATGCGTCAGCAACTGATCCTGCGAAACCAGCTAAAACTTTACCTTGGAAAAGTTTACGAACTTTACGAGCTGTATGTTTCATTACAACAGCATTTCCCATTGTCACTTGGCCATCTCCAGCCATTGCACATTCTCCATTATGATGAACTGCAAATATCGTTGTAGCGTGGAAATTTCCCATAGAAAAAACTCCTTTATTTGTTTTTATAGCTTTTAAAGCAATTTATGCCCGCGGGTGATGCTTCATGTAAACAGAACGCAATCTTTCTTTAGAGACATGCGTATAAATTTGTGTCGTCGACAAATTTTCATGGCCTAATAACTCCTGTACAGTACGTAAATCCGCCCCTTCATCTAGCATATGTGTAGCAAATGTATGCCTTAACATATGGGGACTTATCCGCATTGTCAGCGAAGCCTTTTTAATGAGTTCATTTAAAACATAACGAACTCCACGACTTGTTAGCGGTTTACCTTTCGCATTTAAAAATACCATATGAGAGTCTTCGTCAGTCTTATTAACTAACTGTTTTCTCCCATTCTCTATATAAGTAATTAAAGAATCTTGCGCATAGCTTCCGAACGGAATATACCTTTGTTTTTTTCCTTTTCCCATTACTAAAATTGTTCCCACCGCAAAGTCAATATCGGTAAGTTGTAAATTGACACATTCACTCACACGGATCCCAGTCGCATACATCAACTCTAACAAAGCTTGATTCCTTTGACCTAATGGTGTTTCCGTGTCAGAAACTTCAAATAATTCCTCTAACTCTTCAGCATATAAAAACTTTGGGATTGACAATTCTTTTTTGGGGAGTGACGCAAGTGCAAACGGATTATCCTTTCGATAACCTTCACGCATCAAAAAACGATATAAACTTCGTAAGCTTGATACTTTTCTTGCGACAGATTTACGGGCTAACTTCTCATCGTGCAACGTCGTTAAGTACAAACGAACATCCGCGTATGTAACGTCTAAAAAAGAGGATATGCCTTCTCGTTCCATAAATTGCACAAAATGTTCTAAATCATTTTGATAACTTGCAATTGTATATTTTGAATAATTTCTTTCAATTTGTAAATATCCAACGAATAATTGTAACAATTTCTTCACATTCACACAACTCACCTCAATAAAGGCTACTAAATCGTATCACAACTTAGTAGCCTTTGCAAGAAATTTAACTAAATATTTACAAAATTTCGAATCGTTTCTAAAGCGCGTGCTGCGTACGCTTCATTTCGTTCTGCTTTCTTTTTAATCTTCTTCTCTAACGGTGCAAATAGACCGAAGTTCGCATTCATCGGTTGGAAGTTTTTAGCGTTCGTTGCCGTAATGTAATTTGCCATGCTACCCATCGCAGTTACTGGCGGTAATACAACTGGCTCTTCACCTTGCACAAGACGCGCAGCATTAATTCCTGCTAATAATCCTGATGCTGCTGATTCAACATATCCCTCTACTCCAGTCATTTGACCAGCGAAGAATAAATCATCCCGTTGTTTATATTGATATGTTGGACGAAGCAAATTAGGTGAATTAATAAACGTATTACGATGCATTACACCATAACGTACAATCTCTGCATTTTCCAATCCTGGGATTAACTGTAGCACTTCTTTTTGCGGTCCCCACTTTAAATGTGTTTGGAAACCTACGATATTGTATAAAGTTCCCGCTGCATCATCTTGACGTAACTGAACAACAGCATATGGCGTTTTCCCTGTTTTTGGATCTTCCAATCCAACAGGTTTCATAGGTCCAAATACTAACGTCTGTCTCCCTCTACTTGCCATAACCTCTACTGGCATACAACCTTCAAAGAAAATTTCTTTTTCAAACTCTTTTAAAGGCACTGTCTCAGCAGCAATTAGAGCCTCATAAAAACGATCAAACTCTTCTTCTGTCATTGGGCAATTTAAATATGCAGCTTCACCTTTGTCATAACGCGATTTTAAATATACTTTATTCATGTCAATGCTGTCTTTTTCTACGATTGGGGCTGCAGCATCATAGAAGTAGAAATAATCTTCTCCTGTTAATTCTTTCAATTTTGCAGAAAGATCAGGAGATGTTAATGGACCTGTAGCAATAATTGTCGGTCCCTCTGGAATATCTGTAATTTCTTCATTCATTACAGTTACATTTGGATGGTTCTTTACGTATTCTGTTACTTTAGCTGCGAACTCATGACGGTCTACAGCTAAAGCGCCTCCAGCTGGTACAGAGCACTCATCCGCCGCACGAATAATTACAGAATCCATTAAGCGCATTTCCTCTTTAATAACTCCAACTGCATTTGTTAAAGTGTTTGCACGAAGTGAGTTACTACATACTAATTCAGCGAATTTATCTGTGTGATGAGCTGGCGTTTGCCTTACCGGTCTCATTTCATATAATCTAACTTGGACACCACGTTTTGCAATTTGGTAAGCTGCTTCACTTCCTGCAAGACCTGCGCCAATGACGTTTACTACTTGTGTTGTCATTTATATCACCTTTCCTTTTCTTCCCGAAAAAAATGTGAGCAGTTACGCTCACATTTGTTGTTCTTCTTCATAATCGCACGAAATACATTGTACTTGCACGCCTTTTTTCAACTTTTTCTCTACAAGCATGCCTTCGCACTTCGGACACTTACGACCAATTGGCTTATCCCAAGATACAAAGTCGCATTCCGGATACGTACCGCACCCATAGAAAAGACGTTTCTTTTTATTACTACGGCGTTCAATAATTTGACCCTTATCACACTTTGGACAAGTAACACCGATTTCTTTCACAATCGGCTTTGTATTACGACAATCTGGGAAATTCGAGCAAGCCATAAATTTCCCGTATTTACCCATTTTAAAGACCATTGGGTGATTACATAATTCACAATCTTCCCCAGCTGGTTCATCTTTAATTTCCACTTCACGCATTTCTTTTTCCGCTTTTTCTAAACGCGGTTCAAAACCTACGTAGAAATCATCAACAATTTTTACCCAATTCGCATTTCCTTCTTCTACTTCATCAAGGCTTTGCTCCATATTGGCAGTAAATTCAATGTTAATAATTTCTGGGAAAAACTCTAAAATAAGTTCAATTACTATTTCACCAAGTTCAGTCGGAACGAAGCGTTTATTATCCAAGCCTACATACCCACGCTTTTGAATCGTTTCAAGTGTAGGTACATATGTCGACGGTCTTCCAATTCCAAGTTCTTCAAGTGTTCTTACTAGGCGAGCCTCTGTATAGCGCGGAGGAGGTTGTGTAAAATGTTGCTTTGGTTCTAAATCCTTTGAAAATACAGTTTCCCCTACTTCTAAAGGCGGCAACATCTTATCCTTTTCTTCAGCACCATCATCTTTTGACTCTACATACACTTTCATAAATCCTGGGAACTTTACAACCGATCCACTTGCACGGAACTGAACATTGTTATTAATGAGTCTCGCTGTCACAGTATCCATTATAGCAGACGCCATTTGACTTGCAACAAATCGCTCCCAAATCAATTTATATAATCGAAGTTGATCACGACCTAAGAAACTTTTTAGTTCCTCTGGCTTTCTCATTACCGAAGTAGGACGAATTGCCTCATGCGCATCTTGTGCATTTGACTTTTTCGTTTCTTTCTTCTTTTCTGTTCCTATGTATTCCGTACCATACGCTTCAGTGATGTAAGTACGAGCCTCTGTTTGAGCTGTTTCTGAGATACGTGTTGAATCAGTTCTCATATACGTAATAAGACCTACAGTTCCTTGTTTTCCAAGATCTATCCCTTCATACAATTGCTGTGCAAGCATCATTGTTTTCTTTGCTCGCATGTTTAACTTACGGGCTGCTTCTTGTTGCAAGGAAGATGTTGTAAACGGTAATGCAGGATTACGTTTTCGCTCTTTGCGCGTTACATTTTCAACTGAAAACGCATTCTCTTTCATCTGTTCAATTATTTCATTCACTTGCGTTTCATTTGTTAATTGAACTTTTTCACCATCTACACCGTAAAAGCTTGCTTCAAATGTGTCTTTTCCTTTTACAAATTCTGTTTTAATTGTCCAGAATTCTTCAGGTTCAAAGTTTTGAATTTCCCTTTCACGCTCGATGATTAAACGAACTGCTACAGATTGTACACGCCCTGCACTTAATCCTTTTTTTACTTTCTTCCATAATAAAGGACTAATATTGTAACCAACAAGACGATCAAGTATACGTCTTGCTTGTTGTGCATCCACTAAATCCATATTAATTGCACGAGGATGTTTAAATGATTCTTTGATTGCATCTTTCGTAATCTCATTAAACACAACCCGACAATCTGATTCAACGTCCACATTTAACGTATTCGCTAAATGCCAAGCAATCGCTTCCCCTTCACGGTCTGGATCGGCCGCGAGATAGACTTTCTTTGCTTTTTTGGCCGCTGATTTTAAATCTTTTAAGACGGGACCTTTACCACGAATGGTAATATACTTCGGGGTGAAGTTGTTCTTTACTTCTATCCCCATTTGACTTTTTGGCAAATCGCGAACATGTCCCATAGACGCGACAACTTTGTATTTTTTCCCTAAATATTTCTCAATGGTCTTCGCCTTAGAAGGCGACTCCACGATTACGAGGTAATCTGACATGCTAGTGCCTCCTTAAGAGGTGGATTCAAGTCTTCATTAATCTTATTGATTTCTCTTGTTTTTGTCAATCAAGAATGAATATACCATACAGTGCCAATCTACCATTTGTCAATAATTGTTTAATAAAAACATAAAAATATAAGGTTAATTTAAAATCTCTTCCAAGATATCTTCTGCATTTCTTACTAGTTTTGCTCCTTGCTGAATAAGATGATTCGTTCCCGATGCCCCCTCTATAAATATAGGTCCAGGAAGCGCAAACACCTCTCTATTTTGCTCTAACGCAAGGTCCGCAGTAATAAGTGTTCCACTTCTCGATTTCGCTTCTACAACTAAAACACCTTTACTTATACCACTAATAATCCGGTTTCTTTTTGGAAAATACCATTTTTTCGGTGCATAGTGCGGCGGATACTCTGTCAATAACAATATATATTCCTTCCACATTTCATATAAATGTCTATTTTCTTTCGGATACATAAAAGACAATCCATGCCCTAATATCGCAATAGTCGGGCAATGATGCCTTACTGTAATCTCATGAGACATTGTATCTATCCCTTTTGCAAACCCACTGACAATAAGCCACTCTCTTTCTAATAAAGGGTGTAAAATAAACTTCAAACTCTCATGACCATATAATGATGGTTCTCTCGTTCCAACAACTGCTAATTTATTTACTTTATTCAGGAAATCTTTCTCTCCTTTTCCATATAAAACGAAGGGAGGGTCTTGTATTTCACGTAATAATTGCGGATAATCTTCATCCCATACCGTTATATAAAAAATACGATTTTTCTCTAAATAAGATATATATTGCGGAAGATTTGAACTTTGAAGAAATTTTACTAGTTCTGAAGATTTTTCCGAGGACATTCCAGTGTAGTGTTCCATTTGTTTTTCGTTAAAATTATATATGTTCTTTAATTCTGGATCGACATATAGTAGCCTCTCCATCGCTTTCCAATAATCTGCTAGCAAGTAATGAACATGTAATAATCTCTCTCTTTTCATCTCAATTCTCCTTACCCATAATTTTTATTATGTAAACAGAAAAAAGTGTAAAAAGACACCCTCAAGTAAGAAGGTGTCTTTCAACAGATTAATAGTTTTTACAAGTCTCAAATAAACCTTTTTCTTTTAAAACAGAGATTAGCGTTTCTCCCATAACTGCTGGAGTTTCAGCTACTTTAATGCCACAAGCTTCCATTGTTTTAATCTTTTCAGCAGCAGTTCCTTTACCGCCAGAAATGATTGCACCAGCATGGCCCATACGTTTGCCAGCAGGCGCTGTTTGACCACCAATGAAGCCTACAACAGGTTTTGTCATATTAGCTTTTACCCATTCAGCTGCCTCTTCTTCTGCTGTACCGCCGATTTCACCAATCATAATTACAGCATGTGTTTCTTCATCTTCATTAAATGCTTTTAAAGCATCAATAAAGTCTGTACCGTTAACAGGATCTCCGCCGATACCTACAGCAGTAGATTGGCCAATACCTTCTTGTGTTAACTGATGTACAGCTTCATACGTTAATGTACCAGAGCGAGATACGATACCAACATGACCTTTTTTATGAATATATCCTGGCATAATACCAATCTTACATTCATCCGGTGTGATTACACCTGGGCAGTTTGGTCCAAGTAAACGTGTATGTTTACCCGCCATATATCTCTTTACGTTTACCATATCTAATACAGGAATCCCTTCAGTAATACATACTACTAAATCAATTTCTGCATCAACAGCTTCCATAATTGCATCTGCCGCAAAAGCGGGTGGAACGTATACAACTGAAGCGTTTGCGCCTGTTGCTTTCACTGCATCTTCTACTGTATCAAATACTGGTACACCTTCAATATCAGTGCCGCCCTTACCTGGTGTTACACCACCGACAATTTTCGTACCGTATTCAATCATTTGTTTTGTATGGAATAAACCTTGAGAACCTGTAATACCTTGAACAATAACTTTTGTATCTTTATTAACTAATACGCTCATTTTTCTCCCCCGCTTTCTATTAGCCCACTAGTGAAACAATTTTTTGTGCACCGTCTGCCATAGATTCTGCTGCAACAATATTTAAGCCAGACTCATTTAAAATTTTCTTACCTAGTTCTACGTTTGTACCTTCAAGACGTACAACTAAAGGTAACTCAAGACCTACTTGTTTCGTTGCTTCAATAACACCTTCTGCAATAACATCACACTTCATAATGCCACCAAAAATGTTAACAAAGATACCTTTTACATTTTTGTCAGAAAGGATAATTTTGAATGCTTCTGTAACTTTTTCTGCAGTTGCACCGCCACCAACATCTAAGAAGTTAGCTGGGTCACCGTGGTAATGTTTAATGATATCCATTGTAGCCATCGCTAAACCTGCACCATTAACCATACAACCGATATTTCCATCTAAAGGAATGTAGTTTAAGTCGTATTTTGAAGCTTCAATTTCTTTTGAATCCTCTTCATCAAGATCACGAAGCTCTAAAATGTCTTTATGGCGATATAATGCATTAGAATCAAAGTTTAATTTTGCATCTAATGCCATAACTTTACCTTCACCTGTTGTAACAAGTGGGTTAATCTCAGCGATAGAGCAATCTTTTTCGATAAACGCACGGTATAAGCCCATCATAAACTTCACAGCTTGTCCTACAAGCTCTTTTGGAATATTGATGTTAAATGCGATTCGGCGCGCTTGGAAACCTTGTAAGCCTACTGCTGGATCAATATATTCTTTAAAGATTTTTTCAGGTGTTTTTTCTGCTACTTCTTCAATTTCTGTTCCGCCTTCTTCAGACGCCATTAAAACAACTTGAGAAGTTGCACGATCTAAAACTAGACCTACATAATATTCTTTTTTAATATCGCAACCTTCTTCGATAAGTAAGCGTTTTACTTCCTTACCTTCAGGACCTGTTTGATGTGTCACAAGTGTAGTTCCTAAAATGCTTTCTGCATATGTACGAACTTCATCTAAATTTTTTGCAACTTTTACTCCGCCAGCTTTGCCGCGTCCACCAGCGTGAATTTGTGCTTTCACTACACATACATCTGTTCCTAATTCTTTCGCCGCTTCTACAGCTTCTTCTACTGTAAATGCAACCTTCCCGTTCGGAACGCTAACCCCATAGCTTCTAAGGACTGCCTTACCTTGGTACTCATGGATATTCATGGTCCCATCCTCCCCTGTTTTCCTGTTTTACTCGAAAAGTTTTTTAATGTTTAAAAAACATTACATTGCCATTGTATAAGATGATTGGCACGCTGTCTACAATAAAGTGTCAGAAAACTGAAATCGCTTTATTCTTTTTCGGAAATAGTAATGTTTATATGCCAAAATAAAAAAATAAGCTGTATATTTACAGCTTATTTTTGAATCATATCTTTAATTGGCGCGAATGACTTTCGGTGTTCATCTAATACTCCATGCACTTGAATTGCCTCTAAATGTTGCTTTGTGCCATATCCCATATGTTGCTCAAATCCATATTGAGGATACTTCTCTCCCAGTTCTTTCATCATACGATCTCTCGTTACTTTTGCGATAATGGATGCGGCTGAAATCGAAACACTTTTCGCATCACCTTTAATAATTGATGTTTGCGGAATTGGTGTAGGAAGTTTCATCGCATCAATTAATAAATGTTGGGGTGTACAAGATAAATTCGCAACTGCATCTAACATCGCTTGTTTCGTTGCTTGGTAAATATTAATGTCATCAATAACTTGCGGCGATACAATTCCTACTCCAATTGCAATTGCTTGTACTTTTATTTCATCATAAAAACGCTCACGTTTCGCTTCACTCAACTTTTTCGAATCATTTAACCCTGGAATATAAAAATCCTCAGGAAGAACGACAGCTGCCGTCACAACAGGCCCAGCCAATGGCCCGCGCCCTACTTCATCAATACCCGCGATATATGTGACCCCTTTTTCACGCAAAGCATTTTCATACTTGGACATTTCAAAAAACTTCTCTTTTTCTTTCTGTTCTAACTCTTTTTGTTTATACCACTTCAAAACGAGCTTTTGAACACCTTTTCGATCATCTTTCATTAACAGTTGAAAGCGATCATCTTCTTCATTCATAATTTCTTTCAATACATTTTCCGCTTCTTTTATCGTTATAGTTTGCATTTATACAAGCTCCTTTTTAAACATATCCAAAAAGAAAAGACGCACAAACGCACGTCTTATACTTCTTCTATTTTTTCCACACCTTCTACTTGCTCTGCAAACTCTTCCGGTGTTTCAAACGTCATTTTTCCAAGTTTGCCACCACGAAGCTCACGAAGCACAAGCTCAGATGTCTTATCATAATCAATCATTCCGCCGCCCATTAAGCAGCCTCTATTTTTTCCAATTGCATCGAATAATTCCACAATATCTTCTGGAATCTCATTTAAATTATAGCGTTCTTTCAAGCGTTCTGGATAATGTTTCTCCATAAAACGTAATGCGTAAACAGCTACATCTTGTAAATTTAAAATTGAATCTTTAATTGCACCCGTTGTCGCTAAGCGAAGACCCACTAATTGATCTTCAAATTTAGGCCACAGAATACCTGGTGTATCTAACAATTCCATTTCCTTCCCAACTTTAATCCATTGTTGAGCTGTTGTCACACCTGGACGATCTCCTGTTTTAGCAATATTTTTCTTTGCCAATTTATTAATCAATGTAGATTTACCAACATTTGGTATACCTACAATTAATGCACGAATCGCTCTCGGTCTAATACCTTTTGCAACCATTTTATCAAATTTTTCTTTAACAAGCACTTTACAAGCTGCTGCAATTTCCTTCATACCTTGTCCAGCTTGCGCGTTAATTGAAATTGCCATATGGCCTTTTTCTTTAAAATATGCGATCCATTGTTTTGTTAAACGATCATCTGCCATATCCGCTTTATTTAAAACAACAAGCCTTGGCTTATGTGTAATGATTTCATCAATCATTGGGTTTCGAGATGATAATGGTAATCGAGCATCTACAAGTTCAATTACAACATCAATTAATTTTAATTTCTCCGTTACTTGGCGTCTAGCCTTCGCCATATGCCCTGGAAACCATTGAATTACCATGTTGCCACCTTCTTTTTCATTTATTTCACAATACGTGCGTCTTCTAACGGCCAATATAACATATTAGCTTTACCAATTACTTGATCCATTGAAATCGTACCGATTGAACGGCTATCTTTACTAAAACGACGATTATCACCTAAAACAAATAATTGATCTTTTGGAACGGTTTTCTTGCCTGTCATTTCTTCAAGATTAAAATCATATGTAAGCGGTCCGTCAGCAATTTGCTTTTTCTGCTTGTCTAAATACGGCTCCTCATAAGCCTTTCCGTTAACATACAGTTTATCATTACGATACTCTATTTCATCGCCTGGCAGGCCTATAATGCGCTTAATGTAATCTTTATCTTCTGTTGCTCGAAATACGATAATATCAAAGCGTTTTGGATCTCCAATGTGATAACCAATTTTATTCACAATCATTCGATCACGATCATGTAAAGTAGGTGCCATCGATACCCCGTCTACGAGAATTGGTGCAAAGAAAAACTGTCTAATAACACCAGCTAATACAACAGCAATCAAAATTGCTTTAATCCATTCCCAAAGTGAACTCTTCTCTTTTTTCATGCATTTCCCCTCCACGGTTATGTAAACTGCTCGTATTATACCAAAATTTCATATAGATTGGAAAAAGGGAGCTTGTGCATTTACAAGCTCCCATACATGTCTTATCGAATTTCTTTAATACGTGCTTTTTTACCGCGAAGGTTACGTAAGTAGTATAACTTAGCACGACGTACTTTACCACGGCGAAGTACTTCGATTTTCGCGATTCTTGGCGTGTGAACTGGGAATGTACGCTCAACACCTACACCGTAAGAAATCTTACGAACTGTGAATGTTTCACTGATTCCGCCACCACGACGTTTAATTACAACACCTTCGAAAAGCTGAATTCTTTCACGAGTTCCCTCAACAACTTTTACGTGTACACGTAAAGTGTCCCCAGGACGGAATGAAGGAAGGTCAGTTTTTAATTGGCCTTTTGTAATTTCTGCGATTAATTGTTGCATATTAAATTCTCTCCTTTAAACAGATGCTCTTATAAAGTCTTAATAAATTACAGCGGAACATCGTTAATACGGCTACTGATTTCAGTAGCACAAATGTTATAATAGCATATTACTAGGCCTGTTGCAATAGCAAATATATGAAGTTATTACTGCTCTCGCTTTATTTCCTCAAGCCATTTTTTCTCTTGTTTAGATAACTCTCTCTCATCTAATAAATCAGGTCTACGCGTATACGTTCGGCGCAAAGATTCCTTATGTCGCCATTCATCAATGTTTTTATGATTCCCTGACATTAATACATCCGGTACCTTCATACCACGAAAATCAGCTGGACGTGTATAATGAGGATGCTCTAATAAACCTGTACTAAACGAATCCTCTACTTGTGAAGCATGATTTCCTAGCACACCTGGCAAGAGACGTACCACACTATCAGTAATAACCATAGAGGCTAATTCTCCGCCCGTTAATACATAGTCACCAATAGAAATCTCATCCGTTACGAGATGCTCACGAATTCGTTCGTCATATCCTTCATAATGCCCACATACGAAGATTAAATGTTCTTCCCCTGCAAGCTCTTCCGCTTTCTTCTGCGTAAATCTTTCGCCCTGCGGACACATTAAGACAACTCTCGGCTTACGCTCTGTCTCTTTCGTCAAATCTTCTACAGCATCAAAAATAGGCTGAGGAGTAAGCACCATACCAGCTCCTCCGCCGTAAGGATAATCGTCTACGCTATTATGCTTACTTGTTGTATAATCACGAAAGTTAACAACACGAAGGTTTACCGCTTCTTTTTCTTGCGCCTTCTTTAATATAGAAGATCCAAATACACCGGTAAACATGTCTGGGAACAACGTTAAAATATCAATTTTCATTATAGCAGCCCTTCCATTACATGAATGGTTACTAATTTATTTTCAACATTAACTTGAAGTACAACGTCATCGATATAAGGAATTAAGAGATCTTGACCCTTCGGGCGTTTAATTACCCAAACATCATTTGCACCAGGAGATAGAATCTCTTTGATTGTCCCTAGCGCTTCTCCTTCTTCCGTTACAACACTGCAACCAATAATTTCATGATAGTAGTATTCACCTTCAGCAAGTTCACCTAACTGGTCTTCTGGTACTTTTATTAAAGAACCTTTAAACTTCTCTACTTCATCTACATTGTTATATCCTTCAAATGTTAATAAATCGAATGTCTTATGTTGGCGATGAGAAGTTACCTTTACCGGAAGATAGTCTGTGCCTTTCTCATTCGATATGTATAGCGTGTTTCCTACTTTATATCGCTCTTCTGGAAAATCAGTACGAGAAATAACACGGATTTCTCCTCTTACGCCATGAGTATTTACAATTTTCCCTACGTTAAACCATTTTGTCATAAATAGTATGTCACCCCTGGTTTCTATATAAATTAAGCATCTCCATTTCACAGATGGAACATGCAATCTCTATTTAAATGTTAAAAAAGGGAGAGGAATAACTCCTCGCCCTTTTTACGTTTATTGAATTTCCAGTGTTACTTTTTCATCATTATGATGTCCCACTGAATACAAGAGCATTCGAATCGCTTTCGCAACTCTCCCTTGCTTTCCAATGACTTTTCCAACATCCTCAGGATGTACAGTTAATCGATACTTTATCTCTCCGTTGCAAAGTTCCTGTGTAACTTTTACATCTTCAGGATAATCGACAAGAGGCTTGACAATCGTCTCGACTAACTTCTTCATAGTCATTGCCTCAATTACTTACCTTGTTTAGATAAGTGGAATTTCTCCATGATACCTTGGTTAGAGAATAAGTTACGAACTGTATCAGATGGTTTAGCACCATTTCCTAACCATTTTAATGCTGCTTCTTCGTTGATCTTAACTTCAGCTGGTTGAGCAACTGGATTGTAAGTTCCGATTTCCTCAATGAAACGTCCGTCACGAGGAGAACGAGAATCTGCAACAACTACACGATAGAAAGGAGTTTTTTTAGCTCCCATACGTTTTAAACGAATTTTAACTGCCATTTATAAAGCACCTCCGAATTTATTTCACACAGATAATTATATTAGCAAAAAGACTATTGCTTTGTAAAGTATTTTTTCTTAACAGAGCCATCTTTTTTTCCTTACATGAATGGAAACTTCAATCCACCTAGTCCTTTTTTCTTACCTTTTTGCATTCCCGTCATCGTCTTCATCATTTTTTTCATGTCATCGAATTGCTTAATTAGACGATTGATTTCTTGTACAGTTGTACCGCTACCTTTGGCAATGCGCTTTTTGCGACTAGCATTGATTATTTCCGGTTGTTCTCGTTCTAATTTAGTCATAGAACGAATAATTGCCTCAATATGCCCAATTTGTTTTTCATCAACTTGCGCATTTTTCAGCCCTTTAATTTTATTTGCACCAGGAAGCATTCCTAACAATTCATCAAGCGGCCCAAGTTGGCGCACTTGTCCAAGTTGTTCTAGGAAATCGTCAAGCGTAAACGAAAGCGTACGCATTTTTTGCTCAAGTTCTTTTGCTTTCTCTTCATCAACTGTAGCTTGCGCTTTTTCAATCAATGTTAAGACATCGCCCATCCCTAAAATACGGGATGCCATACGCTCTGGATGGAACGCTTCAATTGCATCTAGTTTTTCACCCATACCAGCAAATTTAATCGGCGTGTTTGTTACAGCCTTAATAGATAATGCAGCACCACCGCGCGTATCACCATCTAATTTCGTTAATACAACACCTGTTAAACCTAACTGTTCATGAAAACTTTGTGCAACATTTACCGCGTCTTGCCCCGTCATCGCATCGACAACAAGGAAAATTTCATCCGGTTTCGCAACTTCTTTCACTTTCGCTAATTCATCCATTAATTCTTCATCAATATGCAGGCGACCCGCTGTATCGATTAAAACATAATCGTGATGATCTTCTTTTGCTTTTGCAATCGCTTGTTTCGCAATTTCAACAGGACTTACTTGATCTCCTAAAGAAAATACAGGCATGTCCAATTGCTTCCCTAATGTTTCAAGCTGTTTAATCGCTGCTGGACGGTAAATATCCGCTGCAACAAGCATCGGTTTACGATTATGCTTTTTACGAAGCAAATTCGCAAGCTTACCTGTCGTCGTTGTTTTACCCGCACCTTGCAGACCAACCATCATAATAACAGTCGGTGGCTTATTAGCAACAGCAATTTTGCTTTGCTCTCCGCCCATAAGTTCTGTAAGTTCTTCCTGTACAACTTTAATTACTTGTTGTCCAGGTGTCAAACTTTTCATTACATCTTGTCCGACAGCACGTTCAGACACACGCTTCACAAAATCTTTTACTACTTTAAAGTTAACATCCGCTTCTAAAAGAGCTAGACGAACTTCTCTCATCATTTCTTTCACATCGGCTTCAGAAACTTTTCCTTTGCCGCGGATTTTTTGCATTGTCTGTTGAAGTCGGTCGGCTAATCCTTCAAATGCCATATTGCCGCCCTCCTAATCTAATTTTTCGATAGCTTCAACAACTTGTTTCATTTCTTCATTCACATGCTCTTCTTCGCTGATTAGCTGTTTTAGCTTTGCAACAAGTCGCTGTCGCTCTTGAAACTTTTGAAGTAATACTAATTTTTCTTCATATTCTTCAAGCATCGCTTCAGTCCGTTTAATGTTATCATACACGGCTTGGCGACTTACATCAAATTCTTCCGCAATTTCACCAAGAGATAAATCATCTAGATAATAAAGCGACATATAACTTCTTTGTTTTTGCGTTAACAACGATTGATAAAAATCAAATAAATAGTTCATTCTCGTTGTTTTTTCGAGCATGTTGGATCATCCTTTGTTAAGTGATTTCCCTTTACATGAATTAGTTTACATGTAGTCCAAAAGAGTGTCAAGTTTTTTTCTTAACATCATATATTTTTTATAGAAAAAGAAGCGGAAATACCGCTTCTTTCGCTTATACTTCTTCTGTTTCTACTAAGTTCGCAAATAAACCATACACATATTGTTCTGGATCAAACTGCTGCAAGTCATCCATTTGTTCTCCTAATCCAACAAACTTCACCGGTACATCCATTTCGTTACGAATCGCTAATACAATACCACCTTTAGCAGTTCCATCTAACTTCGTTAAAACAATACCAGTTACATTCGTTGCTTCACGGAATGTTTTCGCTTGGCTTAAACCGTTTTGTCCTGTTGTTGCATCAATAACAAGCAATACTTCATGAGGAGCACCTGGTACTTCACGCTCAATTACACGCTTCACCTTTTCTAACTCTTTCATTAAGTTCACTTTATTTTGCAAGCGTCCTGCTGTGTCACATAGTAATACATCTACCTTACGTGCTTTCGCTGCTTGTACAGCGTCATACATAACCGCCGCTGGATCAGATCCAGATCCTTGTTTAATCACTTCTACACCAACGCGATCGCCCCATACTTCTAATTGTTCAATCGCTCCAGCACGGAATGTATCTCCTGCCGCCAATAGGACTGACTTACCTTCTGATTTAAACTTATGCGCCAGTTTACCAATTGTCGTTGTTTTTCCTACACCATTAACACCAACAAATAAAACGACCGTTAATTGGTCCTCTTGCATATTAATTTCGTTACTAAAATCGCTGTCACCTTTGTAAATTCCTACTAGTTTTTCTGAAATAACAGCTTGTACTTCTTTTGGATCTTGAATGTTACGACGTTGTACTTCTTCTTTCAATTGGTCAATTAATTCCATTACCGTCGCAACGCCAACGTCTGCACCGATTAAAATTTCTTCTAACTCTTCGAAGAAATCTTCGTCCACTTTACGGTAACGATACACTAAATCATTCACTTTATCCGCAAATGAATTTCTCGTTTTTTCTAATCCTTGTTTAAATTTCTCTGTAACTGTATCCGTTTGTTTTGAAATTTTTTCTTTTAGTTTTTTAAAAAAACTCATACTTTCCCATCCTTCCTATTCACTTGCAATAAGTTCTTCTCCGGCGTCTAAACGAACCGAAACAAGTTTAGATACCCCCGATTCTTGCATTGTTACACCGTACAACACATCAGACTCTTCCATTGTACCTTTTCTATGTGTAATTACAATAAACTGCGTCTCATCACTGAATTTCTTTAAATACTGTGCAAAACGAGCTACATTCGCCTCATCAAGGGCTGCCTCTACCTCATCTAGTACACAGAACGGTACTGGGCGTACTTTTAAAATACCAAATAAAAGCGCAATTGCTGTTAAAGCACGCTCTCCACCTGAAAGTAAACCTAAGTTCTGCAGTTTCTTCCCTGGCGGTTGTGCTACAATATCAATACCCGTATTTAGTAAATCCTCTGGATTAGTCATTACTAAATCCGCTCTACCGCCTCCAAATAATTCAGAGAATACCGATTGAAACTCCATTCTAATGCCTTCAAACGTAGTAGAAAAGCGTTTTTTCATTTCTTCATCCATTTCGGTAATAAGCTGGTGCAATGTCGCTTTTGCTTCTTCTAGGTCGTCTCTCTGCTCTAGTAAGAATGTATGACGCTCCGCTACACGTTCATATTCATCAATTGCCCCTAGGTTCACTGTACCTAACTCTTCTATGGATAATTTGATTAATTTTACTTTCTTACGCGCATCTTCTGCAGGCATTGTCATTGTATATTTTAGTTTTGCCGCTTCAAATGAAATCGTATATGTTTCACGTAAATGTTGTAATCTATTTTCCAACTCTACATCCAGTCGATTTATTCTCACTTCTTGATCTTTCAACATTTCAAGAACATATTTATGTTTACCTGTCGTTTCTTTCAAATTGCGCTCTAAATGTTCTACTCTCTCTTGCAACGATACACGTTGTTCACGACGAGAGCGAATTAATTCTGAAGTTTGATTACGATCATATGCTTTCTTCTCAATCATATTCGTAATTTGCTCTTCACCACTTGAATTAGATGTCATTTCTTGTTTTAAGAACGCTAAATCCTCTTTCGTTTTTACAAGTGTCGCATCCGTTTCTTCTTTTTCCTTCGTCAATCGTTCAACTTTTTCTTTTTGATTAGATAAGCGTTGTTGCTTTTCAGCTGCCAGCACTTTTAACTCAGTCATTTCTTTTTGAACTTTTTCTTTCGAAGAATGTTGCTCACTTTTTTGTTTTGTTAAAGCTACAATTTTACTATCTAACTTAGTAATTTCAGCTTGAAGATTCGTTAAAACCCCTTCTAACTCCTCTTTACGCCCTTGCATTTTTACTCGATCTTGTAAAAACCCTTCAATCTCTAAATCATAAATAGACAACCGATCATTAATACGATGTTCTTCTAATTCTAAACGATTAATCTCTTCTCTTAATTTCTGCTCATCTACACGATCTGCTTCTACAGTTTGCCTTAGTTCGCGTATTTTCACTTCTTTTTCTTGAATCTCTTGTTTTACTGCTTTAACAAAGTTTTCTAACTTCGTTGTTTTTTCTTCCATATCAGTTAACTTGCGAGTCCACTCTTCCAGTTCACGTTGGCGTCCTAATAAAGAAGATTTCGCTTGCTTTACCGCCCCACCAGTCATAGAACCGCCAGGATTCACGACGTCACCTTCGATTGTTACAATGCGATAACGGTATTGCAGTTGTTTCGCCAACTCATTTGCTCCACGTAAATCTTTCGCAACAATAACAGTACCTAATAAATTTGAAACTACATTTTCATATTTATTGTTGTACTGCACAAGTTCTGCCGCCACACCTACAAACGATGGGTGTTGATTTGCAATGCGTAATTGCTCAAATGATAACGATCTGCTTTTAATAACAGCTTGCGGTAAAAACGTTGCACGTCCATGTTTATTTTGCTTTAGAAATGCAATCGCATTACGAGCATGTTCCTCTTTTTGTACAACAATATGCTGCATCGCTGCACCTAGAGCAATTTCCATTGCAACTTCGTATTCTTTCGGTACCGTTAACAGTTCCGCAACAGCACCCTCGATACCTTGCAACCTATTTTCTCTAGCTTTCAATACTTCACGTACACCTTGATAGAATCCAGAATAATCTTCTTGCATCTCTTCAAGCATTTCTTTTCGAGAACGTGCCTGTTGCACAAATTGATATGCTTGATACAGTTTTGTTTCATTTTCACTATACTGCGTCTTACATTTCCCAAGCGCCGCCTCTGTCTTCTGTATATTTGAGAGAATGCCAGCTACTTTTTCTTTCGCTTGTTCGTAACTTTCTACAAGTTTCGTCTTTTTCGCTGTAATTTCCATACGCATTTCTACATATTTCGCATTCTCTTCATCTAGACGCTCGTTTTTAGACATTTGCTGTTTCGATTGTTCTTCAATCATAGATAATTCATTACGATGACTAGCTTGTTGATTTAAAAGCTCAATATAGTCACCTTTTAAATTCTCAATCTGTTCCTCTAAATTGTCAGCAAAAGTAGCAAGCAGTTGCTCATTATCATGCAATTTTTGCTCCAACTCTTTTACTTCATTCACAAATTGCATTAAAGATTCTGTACTTGACTCAATCTCACCATCGTAACTTTTAGCTTTCTCAGTTAATTCAACAATTAACTGCTCAAGTTGCACACAATGCGTCGTAGCATTTTGCTTTCTTTCTTTTAACAACTCACGCTGCCCTTCTAGTTTTTCTAGCTCTTTACTAGAAAGAAGAAGTACTTCTTGCAACGAGTCTACAGACTCGTCTACCGCTTGTAATTGTCCTCGTAATTCCTCAAGCTCTTCTTCACTTTTTTGTAAATTCGTTGACATTTTAGCTTCTTCGTTTTTATTATGCCCAAACTGATTTCGAAGCGCTTCCCATTTCTCATGCAATTCTTCAATTTCATGAACAATAAGCGCAGCTTCTACTTTCTCTAATTCTTCTTTATTCTCAAGATAATCTTTCGCAATAGAAGCTTGTCTTTCTAAAGGTTCTACTTGACTACTTAATTCATGAATTATATCTTGTACACGATTTAAGTTTTCTTGTGTTTCTGCTAGTTTCCCTTCAGCTTTCTTTTTGCGAAGTTTGTATTTTAGTACGCCTGCCGCTTCTTCAAATACACCTCGACGCTCTTCTGACTTACTACTTAAAATCTCTTCCACTTTCCCCTGGCTAATAATTGAAAAAGCTTCTCTTCCCATACCAGAGTCCATAAATAAATCGATAATATCTTTCAATCTACATGATTGTTTATTAATATAAAAATCACTATCACCTGAACGAGATACACGACGTGTTACACACACCTCATTGTATTCAATTGGTAAACGTTGATCTTCATTATTTAAAGTTATTGTTACTTCAGCAACATTAACCGCTCTCCTCGTATCACTGCCCGCAAAAATAATATCCTCCATCTTTGCACCACGTAATGATTTTGCAGATTGTTCACCAAGTACCCAGCGAATTGCATCAGTAATATTACTTTTCCCGCTTCCATTAGGTCCTACTACAGAAGTTACACCTGGGACAAAATCAACAGATACACGCTCAGCAAAAGACTTAAACCCTGCTATTTCTAATCTTTTTAAAAACACGAAAGGCCTTCCTCCTATTCTCCGTCGTTATAAATGTTCTCTATACAAAAACAAGTATTATACGGATTTACCTTCTTTTTCTTTATAAACAAAAAGAAAGTTTCATTCTATGCATAAGGAATCCCCCTCATTCAAAGGGGGATTCCTTATAGTTGTTCTTTTAATTTTTTCAATGCTTCTGCAGCAGCTTGTTGCTCTGCTTCTTTTTTCGACTTACCACTACCAAGACCTAAAGCTACGTTATTTAACGTAACACGTGACACAAATTCTCGATTGTGAGCTGGTCCTTTTTCTTGCAAAATTTGATACTCAACATTGCCACTGCCATCACGCTGAATCAATTCTTGCAACTGACTCTTATAATCCATCACATGAGAAAAAGCACCCTCATTAATTTTCGGATATACAATTTCTTTTAAGAATTCCCAAACTGTTTCTAGCCCTTGATCAAGATAAAGGGCACCAATAAACGCTTCAAAGACATCCGCTAATAAAGCTGGTCGTTCACGTCCACCTGTCATTTCTTCACCTTTTCCTAATAAAACAAGGCTGCCAAATGACAATTCGTTCGCAAAACGAACAAGAGATGGCTCACATACAATAGCTGCACGTAGTTTTGTTAACTCTCCTTCGCTCATTGTCGGATATTTTTGAAACAGATACTGTGATACAGTCAGTTCCAATACTGCATCTCCAAGAAATTCAAGACGCTCATTATCTTCATGCGGTTTTTTTCGATGCTCATTCACATACGATGAATGCGTAAATGCTTGAATCAATAATTTTTCATCTGTAAACGTAATACCTATCTTTTCTTGAAACACTTTAAATGCTTCACGATATTTTGTTTCGTATTTTTTTTCTCTATATTTTCGGTACGGCATAGGTCCCTCCAGATATAAGCCAGAAAGCCCCGCTAAAAAACGGGACTTCACTTAAGCATTATAGATGACTCTCTATGTAAGTCACAGCATCGCCAACAGTAGCAATCTTTTCAGCATCTTCATCAGAAATTTCCATTTCGAATTCATCTTCTAATTGCATTACAAGTTCTACTACATCTAGGGAGTCTGCTCCTAAATCTTCCTTGAAGCTTGCAGCTGGTACTACCTCAGTCTCTTCTACTCCTAAACGATCAACGATGATTTTTGTTACGCGCTCTAAAACATCTGCCATTCCATTCACCTCCCCTCAAATATTATATTAAATATTGACCAAAAAAACTAGGTGAAATCGATTCTTTTATTACATTACCATACCGCCATCAACATTTAACGTTTGACCTGTAACATATTTGCTTTGATCAGAAGCAAAAAACGTTACAGCATTCGCGATATCTTTCGCTTCACCAAATTGAGCAGCTGGAATAACTTTTAACATTTCGGCTTTAATATTCTCATCTAGTACATCAGTCATATCAGTCGCAATAAAGCCTGGCGCAATTGCATTCACAGTAATATTTCGACTTGCTAACTCTTTTGCAGATGTTTTTGTTAATCCAATAACACCCGCTTTAGCAGCAACATAATTAGCTTGCCCTGGGTTTCCTATAACACCCACAACAGAAGCGATATTTATAATTCTACCGTGACGTTGACGCATCATATAACGAGATACTGCTTTTGTACATAAGAATACACCTTTTAAGTTTGTATTAATAACTGTATCCCATTCTTCTTCTTTCATACGCATTAATAAATTATCTTTTGTTACACCAGCATTATTTACAAGAATATCAACTTGTCCAAATGTATCTACTGTTTGTTTCACCATATTTGTAACATCATCAGCATTTGCAACATCTGCTTTTACCGCAATTGCATCAGAACCTAATTTCTTAATTTCATCTACTACTTCATTTGCTTTTTGTTCATTACCTGCATAATTTACTACTACATTTGCCCCTTGTTTCGCTAAATCGATCGCAATCGCGCGACCAATTCCACGTGAAGCGCCAGTTACTAATGCTACCTTCCCTTTTAACATCAGTTTTCTCCTCTCAAATTTGAAATGGTATCTTTTAATGTCTCTTCATCATATATCGCATATGCTTTCACTGATGAATCAATTGACTTCATAAGTCCAGCAAGTACTTTTCCAGGCCCAATTTCAATAAATGTATCTACTCCCTGCTTCACCATACATTCAATAGACGGGTACCATAATACAGGCGAATAAAGCTGTTCGATTAACTTTTCTTGAATGTCGGCACCACGCGTAATAACATCCGCCGTAACATTTGCAATAACAGGAATATTCGTATCATGAATTGTAATTTCATTTAAAACACTTTGGAACTTCTCAGCTGCCGGCTTCATAAGTGAAGAATGGAATGGCCCACTTACTTTTAGTGGAATTGCTCTCTTTGCACCATTTTCTTTCGCTCTTTGAGAAGCAACCTCTACGCCTTGCTTCGTTCCAGAAATTACAATTTGCTTCGTACTATTCATATTAGCGATTTGCACTGCATATCCTTCACTTGTTACTTCTTCTGTAACTTGTTTCAGCATATGTGGGTCAGCACCTAATATAGCTGCCATTGCACCTTCCCCGCCCGGAACAGCTTCTTCCATATATTCCCCGCGTTTCCTTACAGCATATACCGCATCTTCAAAAGTTAATGCACCAGCTGCTACAAGAGCGCTATATTCACCTAAACTATGACCAGCGACAAAGTCAGGTGTAATGTCATACTCTTTCAAAGCTGTCAAAATAGCAAAACTCGTTGTTAATAATGCAGGCTGAGCATTTGTTGTTAATGTAAGCTTTTCCTGCGGGCCTTCAAAAATCACTTCTGAAAGTGACTCTTGTAACACCTCATCTGCTTTTGCAAACACTTTTGCAACCTCTTTATTATTCTCTGCTAATTGTTTACCCATTCCAACTGCCTGTGAACCTTGGCCCGGAAAAAGAAATGCTATTTTTCCCATTTCAAATCCTCCTCTTATTGGAGTGACTCTTTCTCCATTACGCTTGAAATTGTAGGAATTACTTCTTTCGCTACCATTTCTCTCGTTTGACGAATCGCACTAAATATCGACTGGTCATTAGAAGAACCGTGAGCCTTAATGACAGGTGCTTTCAATCCAAATAATGCAGCTCCCCCATACTCCGAATAATCCATTTTATCTTTTAATACCATAAGTTTTGGCTTTAATACCGCCGCTGCTAATTTGCTCGTAAACGAACTCATTAGTTGTTCTTTCAACATAGAGAATAGCGCAAGTCCTGTTCCTTCTAATGATTTCAACGCTACATTCCCTGTAAAACCATCACATACAACAACATCTGCTACACCTTGCAATAAATCTCTCGATTCAACGTTCCCAACGAAATTAATTGGCGCATCTTTAAGCATTGCAAATACTTGCTTTGAAAGCTCGTTTCCTTTTCCATCCTCTGTTCCAACGTTTAATAGTCCAACACGAGGATTTTCAATTCCTCTTACCTTCTCAGCATAAACAGATCCCATTACTGCATATTGATATAAATGAATTGGTTTTGCATCAACATTTGCTCCAACATCTAACATAACAAAACCTTTTCCATCTACAGTCGGCATTGTAGGCGATAAAGCTGGTCGCTCAATTCCTTCCATACGACCGACAACAAATAATCCAGCTGCCATTAAAGCTCCTGTACTACCTGCGGATATACAAGCGTCTGCTTCTCCATCCTTTACTTGTTGTGCCGCAAGCACCATTGAAGCTTGTTTTTTTCGACGAACCGCTCTTACTGGTTCCTCCGTTGATTCTATTTTTTCGTCTGTATGAAGAATAGTAATTCGTTCATCACTCGTTAAGTATTGACGAATTTCCTCTTCTTTCCCTACTAACGTAATATGTAAATCAGAATATTCCTTAATAGCTTTCATTGCCCCTAATACTACAGCCTTTGGAGCGTGATCTCCGCCCATTGCATCTATTGCGATTTTCATAAGTTGTTACCTTCCTCACTATAATTACTAGATCGATACATTTCAAAAGTGCCTGTAAAAACAAGTTCTTCTCCAACGAAGCTACGCACTTTGACAACCGTCCGTCCCTTATCATTCTCTACATCTTCAACGCGCGCTTTTGCAACAACACGCTCTCCTAATTTTACAGGGCGAATGTATCGAATGGTAGACTTTGCAGTTAAAGCTAATTCTTCATCAATAACCGCAACAGCTAGTGAGTTTGCTTGTGCAAACAGATGATGCCCACGGGCAATTTGATTTCTTTTAAATACATGTTCTACCTTTACTTCAAAGATAGAGATTGCATGTCTATCTAATTCAATATCAATAATTTCTCCAACAACCTCTTCTAACGGTAAAGATTTCACATCTTCTTCATGTTGCTTTGTAGCTACATGTTTAATTCTCTCTCTTAATTCAGGAATAGACAATTCCATACGATCAAGTCGTACTGTTTGTATACTCACTTGAAATTTTTCCGCTAAATCTTCATCCGTAATAAAAGGATTTGATTCGATTGTTTGTTGTAATAACTCTTGTCTTTCTTTTTTACTTCTTCTTTTTTTCATACCGCACCATCCATTTTTATGACTAGGTACTAACAGTAGTATATAATCATTAAAAGTAGAATGCAACAAAAACTTTTGTTGACTCCCTTTAATCGAGCTTCTCTCCTTGGAACACACCTGTCCCATCAAGATACGTACGCAAGGCAGCGTACTGATCATTGTGCCAAAACGCTTCTGAATCTACTAGTATCGCCGCATCTTGCCTTGCTGTTTCTAACGCTCGATAATCATGTACCATGTCAGCAACCTTAAATTCTGGTAAGCCACTTTGCTTACTCCCAAAGAAATCTCCAGGACCTCGTAATTCTAAATCTTTTTCTGACAATACAAATCCATCATTTGTTTCAGTCATTATGCGCATTCTTTCTTTCCCTGTTTCTGATTTAGGGTCTGCTATTAATAAACAATATGATTGTTCACTACCACGGCCGACACGCCCTCTAAGCTGATGAAGCTGCGATAAACCGAAACGTTCTGCATCATAAATAACCATTACAGTCGCATTCGGTACGTTCACACCTACTTCAACAACTGTTGTCGATACAAGAATTTGCACTTTATTTTCACTAAACTGTCCCATTATCTCTTCTTTTTCCTGAGACGATAATCTCCCATGCATCAATCCAACTTGGCATTTCCCTTGGTAATGATGCGTCAGCATACTATGTAAGTCGATAGCATTTTGCACATCAAGTTTCTCAGATTCTTCAATTAGAGGACAAATAACGTATGCCTGTCTTCCTTTTTTTATCTCCTTTTCAACAAAACCGAGAACGCGATCTAACATATCATGTTTTGCCCAATATGTTTCAATCACCTTTCTACCTGCTGGCATCTCATCGATTATCGAAACATCCATCTCTCCAAATGCAGTAATTGCAAGCGTACGCGGAATTGGTGTCGCTGTCATAAATAATACATCTGGACTTTCACCTTTCTCCCGTAAAACTCGGCGCTGCGCTACACCAAATCGATGCTGTTCATCTGTAATAACGAGACCCAACCTATGAAATATAACTTCATCTTGAATTAAGGCATGCGTTCCAACAAGAATATCTATTTCTCCTTGTTCTAACTTCGCTAAAATTTCTCGACGTCTCGCACCTTTAACAGAACTTGTTAACAGTTCCACCTTCATACCAAAATGCGAAAACGTTTCAGCAAGCGACTGATAATGTTGCTCAGCTAAAATTTCTGTAGGAACCATTAAAGCACCTTGATAATGAGCTAATTTCGATGCATAAAGGCCAATCGCAGCAACAACTGTTTTCCCAGAACCAACGTCACCTTGCAATAGTCGGTTCATCCGATAAGGAGATGTCATATCTTTCAAAATTTCATCTACAACTCGGCGCTGCGCACCCGTTAATGGAAACGGCAGTGCATCGATAAATTCTTGTAATTCTACTGAGGGAATCTCTTTCTTCGTCCCTTTTGAATTTTCCCTCTCCATTTTCCGGAGCGTTTGCATTTTCAGCTGAAATAAGAAAAATTCTTCATATACAAAACGGCGACGCGCTTGCTTCAAATCTTCCTGTCCTACCGGAAAATGCAATGCCCTAAGCGCTTCATATCTTGGTAATAATTTATATCGCCCTAACAAACCATCCGGTAACACTTCGACTATAGAATCTCCATATTCCTTTAACGCTTGAGCAATAAAACGACGCATCTGTTTTACTGTAAGTTTCCCCTTTACTGAATAAACAGGTTCCACTTCTTGTTGACGTACAACCGGCCCAAAATGAAGTTCTGATACAGCAATTGTTTGACGATGTTGATCCCATTTACCAGTAATCGTTACCGTTTCATCTAACTTTAATTTTTGCTTATAGTAAGGCCTATTAAAACATACCGCCGTAATTAAATAACGACCGACGAGAACACGAACTGTTAAACGCGATTTCTTCTTACCATAATATTGCAGCAAAGGAGCACTATGAATCTTCCCTTCAACCGTTACACGTTCATCATGCTTTACTTCAGCAAGATCTTTCATCGCATAATCTTCATAACGGTACGGAAAATGTTCTAATAGATGAGAAACTGTATAAATACCCATCTCATGTAGTAACTCAGATGTTTCTCCTCCTATCCCCTTTACATCCGTAACAGGAACTTGTACAACATCATTCAAGATTCTCACACCCCGTCACATTATTTTCTTTATTGCATTTTATTTGAGTACCAATTAGCATCTATAATCGCTCTCTTTCACCTTATATATTCTATCATAGGCATTCTAAGAGAAACTACTCAAATCCCTTATATAAAACAAGTAAAAA
>NZ_JBNLYE010000008.1:0-54440 GCF_050172095.1 Bacillus sp. GMs2/2 | reverse complement strand
TTGTTGAAGTTTGTCAAAAAATATTCACGATAGGAAAGAACTTTATATATGATAATGTCAGATAAGGTGAAACTTTAATGAGTGGGAGCTTTATTTCCTATTAATTAATAGTCTTCATCAATCGGGCGTTTAAGGGGACTACTCGTTAGCGCAGGGTGAAATGAAAATTGTGTCTCTAATAGAAGAAAAAAGGTATGTGGTTAGAGACAGATAGGGATTCATTTCATTATTTCTGGTAATTGTATAAGGGGGATTTTTTGTGAAAAAGTCAAAAAAAATGCTAGCTGGAGCAACTCTTGCTATTGGTGTTATAGCGCCGCAAGTATTGCCAGCAACAGCTCATGCGGATGAGCAAACTGGGGAGAGTACAGTTAACTTACGAATTCTAGAAACATCAGATATTCACGTTAACTTAATGAATTACGATTATTATCAAACGAAAACAGATAATAAAGTAGGTCTCGTGCAAACTGCAACACTCGTTAATAAAGCACGTGAAGAAGCGAAAAACTCTGTCCTATTTGATGATGGAGATGCATTACAAGGGACACCGCTTGGAGATTATGTAGCAAATAAAATAAAAGATCCGAAGAATCCTGTGGATCCTAGTTATACACATCCATTATATCGTGTAATGAATTTAATGAAGTATGACGTCATCTCTCTTGGGAATCATGAATTTAACTACGGCTTAGACTATTTAAACAAAGTAATTAGTAAAACGGAATTCCCGGTTATTAACTCGAATGTTTATAAAGATGATCATGATAATAATGAAGCGAACGATGAAAATTATTTTAAACCATATCATATTTTAGAGAAAGAAGTAGTGGATGAAGCAGGCCAAAAACAAATAGTAAAAATTGGTGTAATAGGATTTGTCCCACCTCAAGTTATGAACTGGGATAAGGCAAATTTAGAAGGAAAAGTAAAAGCGAAAGATATTGTCAAAACAGCGAATAAATTAGTACCGAAACTGAAAAATGAGGAACATGCAGATATTGTCGTTGCACTAGCGCATTCAGGTGTTGATAAGAGTGGATACAACGAAGGAATGGAAAATGCATCATATCATTTAGCAACACAAGTTCCTGGCGTAGATGCAGTATTAATGGGACATTCACATACTGAAGTGAAGGATGTATTTAATGGTGTTCCAGTTGTAATGCCTGGTGTTTTTGGTAGTAACTTAGGTATTATTGATATGCAATTGAAAAAGGTAAACGGAAAATGGGAAGTACAAAAAGATCAATCTAAGCCGCAACTTCGCCCGATTGCTAATAGTAAAGGTACCCCATTAGTAGAATCTGATCAAAAATTAGTTAATGAAATTAAAGATGAGCATCAAGCGACAATCGACTATGTAAATACACCTGTAGGTGAAACGAAAGCACCAATTAATAGTTATTTTTCATTAGTACAAGATGATCCTTCCGTACAAATTGTGACAAATGCGCAAAAATGGTACGTAGAACAAGAACTTAAAAAACCAGAGTACGAAAAGATTAAAAATATTCCGGTTTTATCTGCAGGCGCACCATTTAAAGCAGGTGGCCGAAACGGTGCTACATATTATACGGATATTCCAGCTGGAACGTTAGCAATTAAAAACGTTGCAGATTTATACGTGTATCCAAATACGTTATATGCTGTAAAAGTAAATGGGGCACAAGTGAAAGAATGGCTTGAAATGTCTGCAGGTCAGTTTAATACAATTGATCCAAAGAAAACAGAAGAACAGCCATTAGTAAATATAGGCTATCCTACATATAACTTCGATATTTTAGATGGCTTAAAATACGAAATTGATGTAACACAACCGGCGAAATACGATAAAGATGGAAAAGTTGTAAATGCAAATACGAATCGTATTGTAAATATGACATATGAAGGTAAGCCAGTAGCTGATGATCAAGAGTTCATCGTCGCTACAAATAACTATCGTGGAAGTAGTCAAACGTTCCCAGGTGTAAGTAAAGGGGAGGTTGTATACCAATCACAAGATGAAACACGTCAAATCATTGTGAAGTATATGCAAAAAATAAAAAATATTGATCCAGCAGCTGATCAAAATTGGACGTTTAAACCGATTGTTGCAGATAAATTAAATACAACATTTGATTCTTCACCAAATGCACAAAAGTATATAAAGAAAGATGGGAACATATCATATGTTGGACCATCTGAAAATGAATTTGCTAAATATGCAATTGATATAACGAAGAAAAATGATGATAAAGAAACTGGTGAAGGAAATCCAACGACACCGCCAACAGGTGGGGGAGAAAATCCAACAACACCGCCAACAGGTAATGGAGAAAACCCAACACCACCAACAGAAGAAGGTAATAATGGTAATGAACCAAAACAAGATGGAAACAATACTGGATCTGGACAAACTACAACAGATGATCAAAATACAAAAGAAACAACAACAACTGTAAGTGAAAATAAAGAAGCTGAAAAAGATGAACGTGATTTACCGAAAACAGGTGCAAGTATTGCTTCTACAATTGGAGCGGGTCTTGCGTTTGTTGGAGCGGGATTACTTATGTTATTTAGAAGAAAGAAAGCGAATAGATAGTCGAGAAATATAAAAAGGATTACCGATTTGGTAATCCTTTTTATTATATTATGAAACTGGTACTGCTTTTTCTTTTTTCCATGAAAGGCCGAATCCAGTAAAGCCGACGATAATGGTTACGACTGGACATGCTAAACAGAAGATTGCGTATGGCAGGTAATCGAATGTTGGAACGCTAAGAACGTTTGTTAAGAATACGCCACTTACACCCCATGGTACGAGTGGATTAATTACTGTACCAGCATCTTCTAATACTCGCGATAAATTACGACGTTCTAAACCGACTTCATCGTATTTATTAGCAAATGCTTGTCCTGTTAAAACGATGGATAAGTACTGCTCACCAAGTAAGAAGTTTACACCAATTGCAGTTGAAGCAGTAGAAATAATTAAGCGTGTACTAGTTTTTACGAAGCTAGAGATAATATTCATCAGCTGCGCTATAATACCCATTCCTTGTAATAATCCTCCCATACAAAGAGCTAGGAAAATAAGAGCAATTGACATCATCATACTTTGCAGGCCACCGCGAGATAATAAGCTATCAATATCTTTGATACCAGTTTTAGAAACGTAACCGTCTTGCATAATTTTTATTAAATCAGCTAAAGAAGTGCTAGGTTTAAAAATAAAGAGAATAATAATCCCTACCACAATTCCTGCAAGTAATGTTGGAACTGCGGGTACCTTTTTAAATGCGAATAGGAACAGTAATAAAATAGGAATCAGTGTAACGATAGAAATCGTTGTATTTTTTTCTAATGTGTTAATAAATGCTGAGAAATCAACGTTTCCATCAGATCCGCTTCCTAAAATGAAAAATGCGATAAAAGCAATAATGAAAGCTGGCACTGTTGTCCAAAGCATGTTACGAATATGTTCAAATAAATCTACACCCGTTACAGCAGGCGCTAAGTTTGTTGTATCAGATAAAGGAGACATTTTATCTCCGAAGAATGCACCAGAAATAATTGCACCAGCAATAAGAGCTGGATCGTATCCAAGGGCAGTACCCATTCCCATAAAGGCAAGTCCTACAGTTGCAGCAGTTGTAAAAGCACTACCGATACTCGTTCCAACAATTGCACAAACAACAAAAACAGTTGGAACGAAAATTTTTGGAGATACAAGTTGGAAGCCGTATACCATTAAAGTCGGAATAGTTCCAGCTGCGATCCAAACGCTAATTAATACGCCTACAAGTAAGAAGATAAATATAGATGGAATACCAGCTGAAATACTACTAATCATCCCTTTCTCCATAGTAGACCAAGAGATTCTCTTCAAGAATCCAAATGCTAATAAAAGAACGATACCAAATAAAATTGGGATGTGTGGTGAAACTTCTAATTGAATAACACTAAAACCAATACAGAAAAAGATAAAAATTGTTAAAAGAACAGACTCAATTTTTGAAACCATTGTTTTCCCCTCCTAAGTAATATGAAATAGCTCTTTTTTATATAAAATTCGCCAATATTGTATATTTCCTTCTAAAATTTAGAATTTTGTGACAAATTACCGGTAATTGTTTGTTCTTCTATATGATACGGAAAAGATTGGATAAAAAAACGTCCCTGCATATAATTATGCAGGGACGAAGAAATCGCGGTACCACCCTAGCTTGTGAAATGAATGTATCACAAAATAAAGGGTCATATGATATGCGCTTATAAAATAAAAAACGCCCCTGCAATATATGCAGGGACGAAAAATTCGCGGTACCACCCTAAATTGTGAAACAGTGTCGTTTCACCACTCTTTAGACATAACGGTCTATAACCGTCTTTCACTACTCCTCACGTTTCGTAAAAGAAGCTCCAGGGGGTAATTCATAATTCGCTCTGTACTGGTTCGCACCGACCACCAGCTCTCTGAAATCAGAAATCGAAATACTACTAAATCCTATCAACGCCGATTCATATGATGTTAGTTAAATTTTTATCATATTTTCATCTTACATGTCAATAAAAATATTAAATGTTTTTTTAGGGGAATAAAGGATAATTGTTTTTAACGCTGTAAAAATGTACGTTATAATGAATTTGAAAGGGGGAGGAAAGAGTGAAGAAAAAAATAATTCTTTTTACCACTTTATTAGTTATTGGAGGAAGTGCTGGAATTTACACAGCTTTTGCGGCTGAATCAGAGCAGTTGAAACAAAAGCAAATACAACAGTCAGAAGTGAAGAAAGTAAAAGAAATAGAAGAGAAGAAATCAATGGAAAAAGCAGCAGAAAAACTAGGAGTTTCTACTGAGGGGAAAACAAAAGAAGAGGTTACGAAAGAAGTAAATACCGCTAGATTTGAGAAGCGTCATGATTTATTAATTGAGCACGCTAAGCAACTTGGAATTGATACAGAGGGGAAAAAAGATGAAGAAATTATTTTAGAAATTGGAAAGATACAGCATGGAAAGTAGAACAACTTATCGTATGATAAGTTGTTCTTTTTTAAGAACTATTTGATTTTAAAATAATTGACAGTCATTCGGATTTAATGTTAACTATATTTATAAACAAGTTAACATTAGGGGTGACAATTGTGACAATAAATAGTAAAACGATTGAAAAATCATCTTATACATATGAAGAATTAGCAGAGAAAAATAAAGCTTACGTATGGCACCCATTTACACAAATGAAAGATTATTTAGAAGAAGATCCTGTCATTATTGAACGTGGAGAGGGAAGAAAACTATACGATGTAAATGGTAATGAATATTGGGATGGTGTTTCATCTATATGGTTAAATGTTCACGGACATCAAGTACCGGAATTAGATGAAGCAATTCGTGAGCAATTAAATAAAATTGCTCATTCTACTATGTTAGGACTTGCTAACGTTCCATCTATTTTATTAGCAGAAAAAATTATTGAGGTTGTACCAGATGGATTGAAGAAGGTATTCTATTCTGATTCAGGTTCTACCGCTGTTGAAATTGCAATTAAGATGGCTTTCCAATATTGGCAGCATAAAGGGAAAACAAAGAAACAAAGATTCGTTACATTAAAAGAAGCATATCACGGTGATACAATTGGAGCTGTTTCGGTAGGAGCAATAGACTTGTTTCACCAAGTGTATAGTTCGCTCTTATTTGATGCGATTAAAATGCCGTATCCATATACATATCGTTCTCCTTACGGAAATAATAAGGAGGAAATTGTAAAAAGCCATTTAGAAGAAATGGAAGAATTGTTGAAAGAAAAGCATGAAGAAGTAGCTGCCATCATTGTAGAGCCATTAATGCAAGGTGCTGGCGGAATGATTACAATGCCAAAAGGATATTTAAAAGGACTGCGCGATTTATGTACAAAGTACAATGTATTATTTATTACAGATGAGGTAGCGACTGGATTTGGGCGTACAGGGAAAATGTTTGCGTGTGAACATGAAAATGTGACGCCAGACATTTTAACTGCTGGGAAAGGTTTAACAGGTGGATATTTACCAATTGCAGTTACGGTAACGACAGATGAAATATATAATGCCTTCTTAGGAGAATATGAAGAACAAAAAACATTTTTCCATGGACATAGCTACACAGGCAATCCGTTAGGGTGTGCCGTAGCAATCGCGAATTTAGAGCTATATGAAAAAACAAATTTAATAGAAGAAGTGGCACGTAAAACGGATTATGTGGCAGCGCAATTAGAAAAGCTCTTTGCGTATAAACATGTAGGTGATATTCGTCAGTGCGGATTAATGGTTGGTATTGAGCTTGTGAAGAATAAGGAAACGAAAGAAGCGTTTGACTGGACAGAAAGAGTCGGTGTTCAAGTATGTAAACGCGCAAGAGAGCTGGGTATGATCTTACGACCGCTCGGTAATACGATTGTATTTATGCCACCTCTTGCTTCTACAATTGAGGAGATTGATGATATGTTACGTATTTTGTATAAAGCAATCTCGGATGTTACGGAGGGAGAATAATGAGCGGTTTTTTTATAACAGCAACAGATACTGAAGTGGGGAAAACTGTCGTTGCCGGTGCATTAGCCGGTGTATTTAGAGAATTGGGATATAACATCGGAGTATATAAACCGTTGCAAAGTGGGCATGTTGCATCAAACCCTGAGGGAGATGCGGCAAGGTTAAAAGCATTATCAGGTGTGCCGACACAAGAAAATGAAATTTGCCCTTATTCTATTGAAGAACCACTTGCTCCGAGACTTGCCATGAAAAGAGCTGGAAGAGTAGTAAAGTTAAAAGAAATTACTGATTACTATAATGAACTATTAAAAGAGTTTAATAGCTTATTTGTAGAAGGGGCAGGTGGGCTTGCTGTCCCATATACAGAAGATGCTTTAGTAATTGATTTTGCAAAAGAATTACAGTTGCCTCTTATTGTAGTAGCTCGTCCTACATTAGGAACAGTAAATCATACAGTGTTAACGATTGCTTACGCAAAGGCGCATGGCTTAACCGTAGCGGGTGTCATTTTATCAGGTTGCAAAGAATGTGAAATGGAAAGAGTGCAAGAAAATAAAGAGATGATTGAAGAGCTGAGCGGGGTACCAGTTTTAGGATTATTACCATTCTTTGAAGGTGAGTTTACGAAAGAAGAAGTATTAGAATCTGCAAAAGAACATATTATGATTTCAAAATTAGAGGAGTTTATCCAAAATGAATCAAACGTGGCGGGCGCACCTTCAATGTAAATTACAACAATTACATGAGCAAGGGCAGTATCGTGATTTGCATGTAACAGAGAAGGCAGAAGAGACTTGGCTTATTCGAGATAAAAAAAGGATGTTAAATTTAGCGTCAAATAATTATTTAGGGTTAGCTGGAGATGAAAGGTTAAAAGAAGCTGCTATTGCCTGTACAAAAAGATATGGAACTGGAGCGACTGCCTCTCGTCTCGTTGTAGGAAATCATCCATTATATGAAGAGGTTGAGAGAAGCATATGTGAATGGAAAGGTACTGAAAGAGCTTTAATCGTAAATAGTGGGTATACGGCAAATATAGGTGCCATATCTTCTTTGGCCTCTCGGCACGATATTGTTTTTAGTGACAAGTTAAATCACGCAAGTATTGTTGATGGAATCATATTAAGCGGGGCAGAGCATAAAAGGTATCGTCATAATGATTTGGATCATTTAGAGAAGCTGTTGAAAATGGCTTCGCCTGAAAGCAGAAAATTAATCGTAACAGATACCGTTTTTAGTATGGATGGTGATACTGCGTATTTGAGAGATTTAGTACAGCTGAAAGAGAAATACGGGGCAATCATTATAGTCGATGAAGCACATGCGAGTGGAATATATGGAATCGGCGGAGCTGGGTTATCTCATATAGAAAAAAATCTTGCTCAAAAAATTGATATACATATGGGGACGTTTAGCAAGGCTTTAGGGTGTTATGGTGCGTATTTGACAGGTGATGAAATTTATATAGAGTATTTACAAAATATGATGAGAAGCTTTATTTTTACTACAGCTTTACCACCAAGTACGTTAGGAGCAGTGCAAAAAGCAATTGAAATTGTAAAAGAAGATAATGAAAGAAGAGAGAACCTTATAGCAAACGGAGAATACTTCAGAACTAAATTAAGGGATGCTGGTTTTGATATTGGGAATAGTTCAACTCATATTGTACCGATTGTAGTCGGTTCAAATGAACATGCTTTACGATTTAGTAAAAGGTTGCAAGAGGCAGGGATTGCGGCCATTGCAATTCGTCCGCCAACTGTGCCGGTTCATAGTTCTCGAATTCGCTTTGCAGTTACATCGCAACATACAATAGCTGATTTAAAATGGGCTATTGACCGAATTATTCACATTGCGAAAGAAGAGGAGATTTTCGTATGAACGAGCTAAAGATTATTTTTATCCCCGGATGGGGAATGGAAGAGAATATTTGGGATTTAGTACTTCCGTATTTTAAAGGATATCCTGTTGAATGCGTAGATTGGCGTAATGTGAAAGAACGAAGTGAATTTGCGGAACGAATTATAGATGTAGCGCATAACGACAACGTAATTTTAGTTGGATGGTCACTAGGAGCGTTAGCAGCAGTTGAAGCTTATAAAAAGATTCAGGCAAAAGGCATCGTATTAATTGGTGGGACTGCTAAATTTACAAATACGAGCGACTATAGTAATGGATGGAATGCTTTGCATATAGAACGGCTGAAAAGGAATTTGGCGAGAAGGAGAGAGGATACGCTCAAGCGTTTTTATGAAAATATGTTTACGAAAGATGAGCTAAAAGGGAATAAAAACTTTGAAGACATTGTAGACCGTTTTAAAGGTGATTCTATTCAGTCTTTACAACTAGGTTTGGATTATTTAATAGAAACAGATATGAGAGAAGAACTAAAAGAAATTAAAGTACCTATACTACTTATTCACGGAGAACAGGATGTAATATGCCCATTGTCTGCGGCACGTAGTATGACGGAGAATAGCAGCAGCGAGCTGAAAGTAGTAAGTGAAGCAGGGCATGCATTATGTGTAACGAATTTTGAATATTGTGCAAATGAGATAATTCAATTTGTAGAGGGGATACGACATGATCAACAAAACGTTACTACAAAAACGGTTTAATGGGGCAGCCGTATCTTACGATCGATATGCAAATGTACAAAAAAAGATGGCACATTCATTACTTTCAATCTTAAAGGAACGATATAGTGAAACGGCATCAATGCGTATTTTAGAACTGGGATGCGGGACGGGGTATGTAACAGAACAATTATCAAAGTTATTTCCGAAAGCACATATTACAGCAGTTGATTTTGCTGAAAGTATGATTGCGATTGCGCAAACTAGACAAAATGTAAAAAATGTAACGTTTCACTGTGAAGATATTGAGCAATTACGATTAGAAGAATCATATGATGTCATTATTTCAAATGCTACATTTCAATGGTTAAATAATTTACAACAAGTGTTAAGAAATTTATTTCAACATTTGTCTATAGATGGGATATTACTCTTTTCAACGTTTGGACATGAAACATTTCAAGAATTGCATGCTTCGTTCCAACGTGCGAAAGAAGAAAGAAATATAAAAAATGAAATATCGATTGGTCAACGTTTTTATTCAAAAGATCAGTTGCTTCATATATGTAAGATAGAAACAGGGGATGTGCATGTTTCTGAAACATGTTACATAGAGAGTTTTACAGAAGTTAAGGAGTTTCTGCATTCTATTCGAAAAGTAGGAGCAACTAATAGCAATGAAGGATCATATTGTCAAAGTCCCTCACTCTTTCGTGCGATGCTACGCATATACGAAAGAGACTTCACGGGAAATGAAGGGATAATGGCAACGTATCATGCTTTATTTATACATATAACAAAAAAGGGGAAGAGATGAAATGAAACAAGTACAAACAAAAAGGGATTGGAAAAAACTTGCATACGACGTAGTGGAAGAGAAAATGATTACGAAAGAAGATGCAATAGCGATATTAGAAGCTGATGATACAGAAGTTTTAGAAATTATGAATGCAGCTTACATTATTCGCCATCATCACTTTGGTAAGAAAGTAAAATTGAATATGATTATTAATACGAAATCTGGATTATGTCCTGAAGATTGTGGATATTGCTCACAGTCTATTATTTCAGAAACACCGATTGATAAATATGCATGGTTAACGCAGGAGAAGATTGTAGAAGGGGCACATGAAGCAATACGCCGTAAAGCAGGTACATATTGTATTGTAGCGTCTGGTCGTCGTCCGACGGATAAAGAGGTAAATCACGTAATTGGAGCAGTTAAGGAAATTCGTGAAACGACAGACTTGAAGATTTGTTGTTGTTTAGGTTTCTTAAATGAAGATCAAGCAGGACGTTTAGCGGAAGCAGGCGTGCACCGTTATAATCACAACTTAAATACACATGCAAATAATTACGATAGTATTTGTTCAACTCATACGTATGATGATCGTGTTGATACAGTTCAAAAAGCAAAACAAGCTGGTATTTCACCATGCTCTGGAGCAATTTTTGGCATGGGAGAAACAATTGAAGAGCGTGCTGAAATTGCATTTGAATTACAACGTATAGATGCAGATTCTATCCCTTGTAATTTCCTTGTTGCTGTAAAGGGGACACCTCTTGAAGGGCAAAAAGAGTTAACGCCAGTAGAATGTTTAAAAGTACTTGCAATGATGCGTTTTGTAAACCCAACAAAAGAAATTCGTATTTCAGGAGGACGTGAAATCAATTTACGTTCTGTACAGCCAATCGGTTTATTTGCAGCAAATTCTATTTTTGTCGGGGACTACTTAACGACAGCTGGGCAAGAGCCGACTGCGGACTGGGGTATGATTGCAGATTTAGGATTTGAGATTGAAGAATGTGCATTATAAGATAGATGAAAAAGCAAACTTGTAAAAGAGTTTGCTTTTTTGTAAATAAAATGTAATAAATAGTTGTGAACGCTTGATACTATTGGTTTTTGAACGAAAAAAAGAATTTTTGTGGACGAATTTTCCAAGCCCTAGTTGTACATAGTAAATATGTAATTTATATTGGGTTGGAGGATTTTACATGTACAAATACATATTAGCGATTATGACTTGTTTAATTTTAATAAAAGCAATAAGTTCTGATCCAGTTAAGGCTGCTGAAAATCCTGAACAAAAAGAGATGCAACAAAGAATCGAACAACACTTTCGAACGAAAGCTGAACATTTTGGATTGAAAACGGAAGGAAAAGATTTAAAGGAAGTTAGAAAAGAAATTACTATTATAGAAGAAGCGAAAAAAAGAGAGAATGTATGGAGAACAGCACAAGCTCTTCATATAAAAACAGAAGGAAAAACGATGAATGAATTAATAAAAGATGTACAAAAAAAGGTGAAAAAATAAAAAGAGGCCGCAGCCTCTTTTTTTTATGCCCATTGTTTTGATAAGTGAGCCATTTCAATTGCAGCAACAGCTGATTCATATCCTTTATTACCAGCTTTCGTACCTGCGCGTTCAATCGCTTGTTCAATTGTTTCTGTCGTTAATACGCCGAAAATAACTGGGATGTCCATTTGTAGTGATAAAGACGCAACACCTTTTGCTACTTCATTACAAACGTAATCGTAGTGAGTTGTAGCACCTCGGATTACAGTACCTAGTGTAATAACAGCATCATACTTTCCGCTACTAGCCATCTTTTTAGCGATTAAAGGAATTTCAAATGCACCAGGAACCCAAGCAACATCAATATCATTTTCTTCTACACCGTGACGCTTTAATCCGTCTAAAGCTCCGCCAAGTAACTTACTTGTAATAAATTCGTTAAAACGTCCAACAACAACTCCAACTTTTAATCCTGTACCAACTAAATGACCTTCGAATACCATAATAAATCTCTCCTTTAATTATAAGTTTAGTAAGTGTCCTAATTTATTTACTTTCGTTTGTAAATATGATTTATTTTCTTCTTTTGCCGGCATTTGCAACGGTACACGCTCGACTACTTCTAAATCGTAACCTTGTAAGCCAGCAATTTTTCTTGGGTTATTCGTTAATAATCGTAAGCTTTGTAAACCTAAATCTTTTAATATTTGAGCACCGATACCGTAATCACGAAGATCAGCAGGGAAGCCGAGTTTTTCATTTGCTTCTACAGTATCGAATCCTTCTTCTTGTAATTTATAAGCGCGAAGCTTATTAAGAAGCCCAATGCCTCTTCCTTCTTGTCTCATATAAAGAAGAACACCTTTTCCTTCACGCTCAATTTGAGCAAGTGCTGCATGGAGTTGTGGTCCGCAATCGCAGCGATGTGAACCGAATACATCTCCTGTTAAGCATTCAGAATGAACACGTACAAGTACCGGTTCACCTGTTGAAATATCACCTTTTACAAGTGCGATATGTTCTTTCGTATCTAATGAGTTAGAATAGCCAATTGCGTGGAAAGTACCGAAATCTGTAGGTAATGTAATTTCCACTTCTCTCGTCACAAGTGTTTCATGATGGCGGCGATAAGCAATTAAATCTTCTATTGTAATCATTTTTATATCAAATTGTTTTGCGCATTCTATTAAATCAGGTACACGTGCCATCGTGCCGTCCTCATTTATAATTTCGCAAATAACTCCAGCTGGTTCGGCACCGCATAGCTTTGCTAAATCAACAGCAGCTTCTGTATGACCTGCACGACGCAGGACACCGCCTTCTTTCGCAATTAATGGAAAGATATGTCCAGGTCGATTGAAATCAGCGCCTTTTGATGCGGGGTTTAACAATTCTTGTATCGTAGTTGCACGTTCGTGAGCGCTAATCCCTGTTGTTGTAGAAACATGGTCAATGCTCACTGTAAACGCAGTATGATGTGAATCTGTATTATGAGATACCATTGGTTCTAATTGTAGACGTTCTGCGTACCCTGCTGTAATCGGTACACAAACGAGACCACGGCCATGTGTAATCATAAAGTTAATTGTTTCTGGTGTAATGTACTCTGCTAAAGCAATAAAATCGCCTTCATTTTCTCGGTTTTCATCATCACATACGATAACGACTTTACCTTGTTTTAAATCTTCTAGAGCTTCTTCAATACGATGAAACATTGTGCTTCCCCCTTATAGAAATCCGTTTTCTTGTAAAAAGCTTTCAGTCATTGAACCTACTCGTTTTGTAGGTTTAGTAATAAAGCGTTCGATATATTTACCAATCATGTCACACTCAATGTTTACGATATCTCCGGCATTTTTTTCCCCAATGACAGATTCGCTTACTGTGTGCGGGATGAGTGAAATCGTTATGGAAGATTCGTCTATAGCAAATATCGTTAAACTCGTTCCATCAACAGCAATGGACCCTTTCTGCAAACAATAGCGCAGCAGTTCATCAGAAATTGCTATTTTGTAATAGACGGCATTGTAATGTTGTTTTTTATTTAAAATCGTTCCGATGCCATCAATATGTCCTGAAACGAAATGTCCACCGAATCGTCCGTTTGCAGCCATTGCTCGTTCTAAATTTACTTTAGAGTGCGGTTTAAGTATACGAAGTGATGTCGACTGCATCGTTTCGGGCATTGCATCAACTGTAAATGAAGTAGTTGTAAAGTTTGTTACAGTTAAGCAAATACCGTTAACCGCGATACTATCACCTAAGTGAACATCTGATAAAATTTTCTTTGCATGAATCGTTAATTTCATCGCTTCTCCGCTTTGTTGCATGTTTGCTATCGTTCCTAATTCTTCTACAATTCCTGTAAACATTTCGTCACCTCGTTTCGGGCATTCGCAACGATTTTTATATCATCACCAATTTGTTTCATCTCTTGAATTTTCAAGGAAAGCGCATCTTGTAATTTTGAAAAACCATTTCCTCCAAATAAAGTAGGAGCATCTTTCCCACCAATTAATTTCGGGCTTATATAGGTTACAATTTCATTAAAATTGTTTGTTTTTAAGAAACTTGCATGAATCGATTGGCCACCTTCAACGAATAGAGAAAGAATTTGTTTCTCTCCAAGAAAGGAAAGAAGGTCCTCGATTTCTATATGCTTCGTTTCCATTTGGAATATAGCTATATTTTTAGATTCATAAGAAGATATCTTCTCTTTCTTTACATCCTTACCGACAATAATCCATGTCGGTGCTAAACCATCTGTTATAACATGAGAAGATGGTGGCGTTCGTAAATGGGTATCTAAAACAACGCGAATAGGATGTTTCCCACCATTTGGAATTCTTGTTGTTAAATGAGGATTATCAGCTATAACTGTATTCACTCCAACAAGAATTGCATCATGTGTATGGCGATATTGGTGAACATCAGCACGTGCTTCTTCACCTGTAATCCACTTACTTTCACCAGTTACAGTTGCTGTTTTTCCATCTAAGCTCATCGCTGTTTTGATTGTTACAAAAGGGCGTTTCGTTTTCATGTAGTGAAAAAAGTAGCGATTTAATAAAACTGCTTCTGCTTCAAGAACACCAGTAGTTACTTCAATTCTAGCTTCCTCTAATCTTCTTTTTCCGTTACCAGAAACGAGCGGATTACAATCGAGAGTAGCAATTACAACACGCTTAACTCCTTTTTCGATGAGCAATTCACAGCAAGGTGGTGTTTTTCCAAAGTGGCTACACGGTTCCAGTGTTACATAAACGGTAGCGTCTTTGGCGTTCTGACCAGCCATTTGAAGGGCATGAACTTCTGCGTGTTCTTCACCAGCTCGTAAATGAGCGCCCATACCAACGATGTTTCCATCTTTTACAACAACAGCACCAACCATAGGATTTGGACTTGTTTGTCCTGATGTTCCTTCTGCTAACTGCAGGGCAATCCTCATATATTCTTGATCTGTCATTTTCTTCACCTCTCCAAAAAAAATCAAAAAACCCCAAGGATTTAATATCCTTGGGGTTTGGGAGACGTGATTTCTAGAAATATAGTTTGAATACGAAAGCATAGGAAAGAAACCTAACGATAATTGATATTTTTGCATAAGGAAAAAACCTAGCAAAATATCGAATTTTTAAACGCTAGTTGTCTCTTTTTATTTCAGTATAAAAAATAAGTATAGAAAATTAAACATATATAAAGAATCAAAATGAATCTTTAAAAATATGCATACTGAAATAAAAGTGTATTCACTATATAAAAAACTAGAAACATATCCTTCTCCCATCCAGACTATACTGTCGGCCCTAGAGTTTCACTAGATCCACCGTTTTCGAGTTGAAAACGGGTCACGGACTTAGAAGTTTTCACTTCATCACCGCCGGTTGGGAATTTCACCCGACCCCGAAGGATGCTGTTTGCTCAAATTATAGCACAAAAAAAATAAAAGGCTAGTAAAAAATATTCGAATGTGAAGAATTGTGTGAAAATATATGCAGGCTGGAATGGAAATAAAAGTATTAGAAATGTTGTAAAGAGAAGGGATATAACGGAGTTGCTAAAAAGAAAAAACATGCACAAAAAAATGTGCATGTCACATGTAAAATTATTCTGCCTCTGGTGCTCTAACAACAGACTCGAATTTACCTTTATGCGAAGCGTCGCAATAAGGCATATTTTTTGATAAACCACAACGGCATAAAGAAAATGCCGGTTTTGCTGGGAATACATTCCCTTGTGAGTCGACTAATTCCACGTCCCCTGTAACGCGAAAAGAGCCATTATCATTTACTTTAATTTGTACTTTTGCCAACGTCATCCCTCCTTCCCAAACGCTTAATTTCATCATATAATCAAGGGAAGTGCTTGGCAATATAAAGTGAAACTTTAATTAGTGAGGGAGGCATCCCCCACTAATTATTAGTTGAACCAATCGGGCTTTTAGGGGCAGTTAATCTCTTACCTAACTTCTTTGTTTCAGCCGAATTTTGAGGTGGGAGTTTTACTGCCCGCAAATAGCGGAGAAAAAAGAGCACTTTGTTTGAGAAAGAAGAGAGTGTTATAATAGTTTTCATAACTGACTAGAGTAAGGTGACGAGAGATGGATAAACAATTACATACATTACGAAACATTGCAAATGAGCGCACGTGGGCATCATTTTTGAATGATAATCATCCATATAGTTTGTTACATTGGTCCATTGCAGGTGTAGGGCAAGAGGCAAAGGATGTTTGGTTACTTCAAGATGAAGTAACATTTCAAACGACAGAATTCCCAACGTTAGATGATGCAATGCAATGGATTTCTGAAAATATGGAACAAGTTACAGACGTTTTAGCGCAATAAAAAACAGGCTTATGCAAGCCTGTTTTTTGTTTCTTTCACATATGTGTTTAAAAATTGATCGACGGCTGCTTCGTACTCTTCTTTATTTTCGTTATAAGAGCAAGCGTGTGCACCGTGTTCTGCAATATAAAGCTGCTTATTATTTTCTTTCGCTTCATATAACGCTTTTGTCATATCAGCTAAAATATAGTCGTCATCTTTACTATGAATAAAGAGAACGGGATTGTTAATGTTTTTTATACAGTCGATTGGTGAAACTTCACGAATTGTATAACCGTCACGAACTTTCAAAAATGCGTTTGCTAAAGGTAATAAAGGCCATTTTGGTAAATGGAATTCAACCTTTAAACGGTGCTGTAATTGTCCGTGAAAATCAGAGAAAGGACAATCTGCAATATAGAAATCAGCACCATCTTCTACAAGTCCTGCGTATTGAAGAAGTGTTGCAGCTCCCATAGATTCACCATGAATACCAAGTGTAATATTGGTGCCAAAACGGTTTTTTAGCCAGTCAACTACGGATTTTAAATCATGTTTTTCATAGTATCCATAGCTTGTTGTTTTTCCGCCAGTTTTACCATGACGACGATGATCGTAAATGAGGACGTTATATCCTCTTTTTAAGAATAAGTTTGCATATTTTACAGAGTTTATTTTATTTACAGTTACACCGTGGCAAAAAACCATAAACTTATTGGTGGAATGACCAGCAGGAATGTAATATCCGTGAAGGTCGTATCCGAATTGTGAAGGGATATGAATTTCTTCTTTATGAAGAGCATCAAAATCCTCTATACGAAAATGTTTTTTCGTTTCTCTTTCGAGTACTTCTTCCTCTGTTTTTTTCTTTAAGTACATCACTTTATTTGTAAAGAAAATCCCAAGGGCAGTTATTGCACCTAGTATAGTAAACAATGCTGCAAAAAAACGTTTCATACTTTACCTCATCCTCCAAATACCGTTACATGTGATACACTTATATTGTATCACAATGATATAAAAGGGGAGAAATAGGAAATGCTGCATATACAAAAAATTACGCCAGCGATGAAAGAAACAATCCGAATGTTCATGTGTGAGAACTGGGGAAGTTCATTGATGGTTTCACGTGGTAAGGGACATCAGTTAGAAGAGTTGCCAGGATTTGTTGCGCTCTTAGATGACAGAATAATCGGAATTATAACGTATGAAGTGACCGGGAATATGTGCGAAATTGTATCGCTAGATAGCTTTGAAGAAAGAAAAGGAATAGGGACGAAACTTGTGGATTGTGTATTACAAGTTGCAGAAGAAGAACGGTGCAGACAGGTTTGGCTTATTACAACAAATGATAATATGAATGCGTTACGATTTTACCAAAAACGTAATTTTGTAATGACTAATTTATATGTGAATGCGGTAGAGGAGGCACGAAAAATAAAGAAAGAAATTCCACGTATTGGATATGATAATATCCCAATTTTACATGAAATTCAGTTGGAGTATCGTTTAGTGAAATGATGTAACAATTTTCAGAAATGTGAGTTATTAATCTTGACGGATAGTGTAATTTAGGTTACCGTAAATTTGTAATCTATTACCATATTAAGGGGTGACGATGTGGCAACTATACGTGATGTTGCAAAATTGGCAGGTGTTTCAGTCGCAACCGTTTCACGAGTTATTAATGAAAAAGGATACGTTCATGAGGACACAGTAAAACAAGTAAAGGAAGCAATTGAAGAATTACGTTATAGGCCAAACAGTGCAGCGAAGCCACTATTTAAAGAGAATTCAACGATAATTGCATTACTTGTAGATAATTTATGTAACCAATCAAACATCACTTTGCTACATTGTATTGAGGAAATAGCATATAAAGAAGGTTATCAAATCATTATTTGTAATATAGAGAATAAAGATAGATACATACATATGCTGAAGCAAAATAACATTGCAGGTGTTATTTTGACAAGAGCAGTTTTTAAAAGTGTAGGAAAAATTCCATTTCCGTTTGTTGTGATCGATGAGCAACAATCACATGGAAATTATTATGAAAGTGGACAGAGAGCTGTTTCTTTATTAAAAGAGAAAGGGTGTCACTTTCTTGCATATTTCGGTGAGGGAGAAGAAAGTGAAGAAATGGAAGATCATATAGCAGGGTTTTTAGACGCTGTTTGGGATGAAGGAATCTCTTATCGAGAAGAATGTGTACAAGGGTATACAAATAAACAATTTATTACATTATTGCAAAACAATCCGTATGTAGATGGAATTGTAGCCTCAAGTGATCAGATTGCTATTGAGTTAATTCGGTCAGCGAGATTTCTAAATATACATATACCAGATAAATTAAAAATTGTTGGACCGAACGGGAGTATAGAGTGTGAATGGATAGGTTCATCACTACCGACAATTGAAAGCTATGTCAAAGATAACGGAAAAGTAGCTTTTCAACAATTAAAAGGAAAAATAAAAAAGTAAAAGGTGCGTTTTATACGCACCTTTTTATAATGTAATTGCGGCAATAAAGCCAAATATAAGTAACGGTATATTGTAATGTAGAAAAGTGGGTACACATGTATCCCATATATGATGGTGCTGACCATCAGCATTTAAACCGGATGTTGGTCCAAGGGTACTATCCGATGCTGGAGATCCTGCGTCACCTAGTGCTCCGGCTGTACCGATAATTGCAATTGTGGCCATTGGACTAAATCCAAGCTGAATGCAAAGAGGTACAAAAATGGTTGTTAAGATAGGGATGGTTGAAAAGGATGAACCAATTCCCATCGTAACGAGAAGTCCAATAACGAGCATAAGAAATGCAGCGAGTGGTTTGTTATTTCCGATTATATGTGCACTCGTTTGCACCAGAGATTCAACATGTCCTGTTTTTCGAAGAACAGCGCCGAATCCAGCGGCAGCAATCATAACAAAGCCAATGAAGGACATCATACGCATTCCGCTTGTTAATATCGCATCTGCTTCTTTAAGTGGTAGACTGCCACTAACTGATAAGACGATAATACCTGCTAAAGCACCGAAAATCATTGATTCGGTTGTTAATTGAACAGTTAATGTAGCAATAATAGATAATAACCCGAAAGTAATGCTACGTTTTGTATAGGGAACGATTTCATTTTCGGTAGTATGAATTTGTTCTGTTTCATACGTACGAGGTTTTCGGTACGTAATGAATACCGCTACACATAATCCAATAATCATACCAATTGCTGGAATAGTCATTGCTTTTGGAATAAGTGTGACATCAAATGTAAGGCCGCTTTGCGCAGCGTTGGTTTGTAATACGTCATGATAAATTTTTCCGAATCCTGCAGGGATCCACATATAAGGAGTAATCAATCCAAATGTAATAATACATGTGACAAGTCTGCGATCCACTTTCAGCTCATTTAATACTTTTAAAAGTGCTGGAATTAAGATGGGGATGAAAGCAATGTGAACAGGAATCAAATTTTGTGAGAAACAAGCCATCGTTAAAATAATGAATAAAATAAGTATTTTAGAATAAACTTGTTTTTTCGTGTCTTGTTCATTGCCAATCCATTTTAATGCAGTTTGAATCATAGCATCTGGAAGTCCTGTTTTGGAAAGGGAAATAGCGAAACCACCAAGCATTGCATAACTTAAAGCGATTGGAGCACTATTTCCAAGACCAGTTGTAAAAGTGTTAATTGTTTCTGAAATACCGAGTCCGCCGATAATTCCGCCTGTTAAAGCTCCAACAATGATGGCGACAATGACCTGGACACGTAACAAACTAAGCAATAGCATAATTGCTACTGCGACGAGTACAGCGTTCATAATAAATGTAATCTCCCTAAATATTTATTCTGTTAAGACAGGTAAATATGAAATGTTTTGCTATGTTTATACATACTTGCGACATATTATTATAAAATGTTTTCTATGAAATGTAAAAGAGCCTTTTGTTACTAATGCTGAAAAGCTAGCTCTTGTTTAATTGATTGCAAAGAATTAGCGAATAATTCTGGTTCTTCTAAATCAGGAGAATGTGCTGAATTTGGGAACCAAATCATCTTTTTTATAGGCGCTTCAATAATATCGCAATATTCTTGAACGAGTGCATAAGGAGTTTGATAATCATAGCGACCAGAACAAAAATAAACTGGAATAGATAAACTTGAGATAGAAGAAAAGAAATCGATTGTCAGCATTTCTTCCCATAAAACGCCAGATTTTAAATTTCCTGCGAGAAACTTGAACCAATCTAATAGCGTATACTCAGGAGAAAAGAAACCTTTTCGTATGAAAGAAAAGGAAGATCCGTTTTGGATTGCGCCTCCAAATGTGCCAAGCCACTTTCTTTGAATAATGAGACGTCTCGTATCTAAAAATGGTGGTTTGCCTAATTTTAAAAGGGAAGCTAATGCCTTTTTATGATCATGTTTTTTTGCAGAATGAATTAAATGTTGATATAGCAATTCTTCATTTTGTTTCATATGTACAATTTGCCCAATACCGATGTAAGCCTCGATATACTTTGGATATTGATGTGCTATGTTAAGCCCAATAATACTTCCCCAAGAATGACCAGCGAGAAATAGTTTTTGTTTGTTGAACCTTTTAAGTACATATTGAATCACTTCTTTTGCATCGGAAACGAATTGTTCGATTGTGAAATTTGCTCCGAAATCTTTCAGTGAAAAGGATTTACCAGCCCCGCGCTGATCCCAATTAATAACAATAAATTGCTTCTCTAATTCTTTTTGAAAATGGCGAATAAATCCGATTTGTGCCATCCCAGGTCCGCCGTGACAGCATAATAAAATAGGTTGCTCTACGTTTTGTCCACGCATAAGGAGAGTTTGTTTTCGATTATTAATCATAACGCTTTCTATCGTAGCGATACTATTAGGAATGAGTTGTTTGTTTTCATTATAGAACTGAGGGGTGTAGCTACGAAAAAGCATATTGAAAACCTCCTTTTGTGAAATCGTATGAATCGCACAGGCTATTCATTTTGCATATACTGTTAGAAAATCATTGTAACATACCATACTAGTGTCATTTCAACACGGGAGGAGGGAAATTGTGACGATTGGAGAAATTATAGATGGTTTAAATAGACGTGAACCCATCGCTATTATAGCAAAACGTCTTGAAATAAGCCCGTATACATTATCGAAGAAATTAAGATTGATTGGATACGAATATGATGGAGAGCAGAAGAAACGTATTTTTGTAGGAGATGGAGAAGAACCACGTCACTTACAACTCCAAGAAGCGACCGCCCTTCAATATGAGAAAACAGATTATCAATTGTTAATTTATGAGCAATTACAAAGCATTTATGAATTATTAAGAAAAAGAGAAGAAGTAATTGTACCAATTATGAGTAAAAGTACAGAGAAGAAGAGACGAACCTTTTCTATTAATACAGAAATATTATCACAATTGGACCTTATATCAGAATCGAAAGGAGTTCAAAAATCTAAACTTGTAGAAGAGGCGTTGCACCAATTTTTACAGCAATATGAAGTTGACAAAACATCACATTTTGATAACTAAAGAAAAGGATACTATGTTCATTGGAAGAACGAGTATCCTTTTTATGATGTATATTACATATAAAATAGAGGATCAGTATAAATCCTTTATGGCGTGAAAAATGAAATTTATTATTAGAGAAACACTTAATTTACTTTTTGAATTCTTCCATCAATAACTGGCTGAATTGGTTCTTTTAATTGTTTTACGTAATCGACTAACGCTTCAAAGTCGTTTGGACCAGTTTCTGCATTTTTACCATTTTTAAATGATACGAATCCGTCACCGCCAGAAGCTAAGAAGGCATTTGCAACTACGCTATACATTTTAGATGGAGATAATTCTTCACCGTTTGTTAAACGTATATTTGTAACTTTTTCACCGTTTGGTTTATTTGCATCCCACGTATATTGAATACCTGAAATTTGAAGCATTCTTGTTGTTCCTTTTTGCCATTGCTGATTTAAAATATCGCGAATGTCTTGACCTGTTAAATCTACTTTAATTAATTGATTTCCAAAAGGTTGAATGCCGTATAACTCACCCCACGTAATATCACCAGCATCTAAGTCATTACGAATGCCACCAGGATTCATGAGGGCGATTTGAGTTTGCATTGTTTGACGCTGAGCATCGGCAACTAAATTTCCAAGAGTGGACTCACCAGCATCATTTTGTTTACGGTCGATAGGTGCTGTAGATTTTCCGACTACTTCATTTACAAGTGGTGCAATTTTTTCTTTATATTGATCTAGTTTTTTCTTTACTTGTTTATCAGGTTCTACACCTTCATGATACGTTGTAACAACTTCAGCTTTTTTCTTTACAATATCCTTTGTTTTACGATCAATTGTTACATCCACGTCTGAGAAAGCCGTTCCGTATGAATTTGCTTGGACAATTAGTTTATTATTTACTGTACCATTTACATACGTATGACTATGTCCACCGAAAATAACATCAACTTCTGGGTCTGTTTCATTTGCAATTCGAGTAAGATCGCCATTTGTTACCCCAGACTCATCGGTTGTTCCACCGACATGAGCAAGAACGACGATAGATTTAACGCCGAGACGTTTTAATTGTTGTGTTGATTTATTAATTGCTTCTACTTCATCAGTAATTTGTACATTGTTAAGCATCGTAGGCATAACGACATTTGGTGTATCAGTTGTAACAACCCCAATGAATCCTACAGGAACACCATCTACCATTTTTACAGTAAACGGTGGTAAAAATAAGCGGCCAGTTGATTTGTTGTAGAAGTTAGCAGCTACATAGGGGAAGTTAGCTCCTTTGAAATTTCCTGTTTTTTCATGATATCCACCGTAAATGAGGCGTTGCATTTCATCAATACCTTCATCAAATTCATGGTTTCCGATTGTACCAACATCAAATTTTAAGTCATTTAAAAATTCAATTGTCGGTTCATCTTGTAATAATGCTGAAACTGGTGGACTAGCTCCGACGATATCACCAGCATGTACGAGAAGTGTATTAGGGTTTTGTTTTTTACGTTCTTTTAAATAAGTAGCTAAGTAATCAGCGCCACCAGCTTCTTTATTATTGATTTTTTTAACAGTATCTAGTTGTCCATGGAAATCATTAATACCAAGCATTTGTACGTCTATGTAGCGGTTTTGTTCAGCTGGATTCTGAGATGGGGGAGCGGCAAATACGCTTGAAAAAGTAATGGTGCTTAAAACAGCAACGGCAGGAATAATTTTTTTCCACATAATATAATTCTCCTTTTTTTATAATCTGACATCATACGACATAATTTTAATAGATTCATAGGATTATAGCTACACAAAATTTTAGTCTTTTCGAAAAATTAATATATTTACAAAAAGTGAATAATAGAGTAAAGACCCTTTTTTATTGTCGATTTCATCGTGTATCTACTATAATGGAGAAAAAAGTAAAAGGTGAGTAGCATGAAGAAAAAGAAACAAAGACAAATGCAAAGACAATCGCAAGTGAATCAACCAAAGAAAGAAACACTTACATTAGGCGATCAATTAAATGATTCACTCATGCAACAATTAAAGAGTAAGAAGAAAGAGTTGCAAGTGAGAGAAGAGGAAAAAGAGGCAGCTGAACTGGAAAGAAAGCGCCAAGAACAAAAAGAGCGTGAAAAGAATAAATCATTTGAAGAACTGCTAAGTGAAAGTAACCTTACTTGGAAAGACTTTAAATAATAAAAAATGATCAGTGAAATACCACTGATCATTTTTTGACGAGCTTGTAAGAAAAGGGGAGTTAGAATGAGAAAAATTGTCGTTGTTCCACATGAAAACCATTGGAGTGAAAAATTTCAAATGGAGGCTAAAAGATTAAAATCAGCGATGCCAGAAACGGTAAAAATTCATCATATTGGAAGTACGTCAGTTCCTGGACTGGCAGCTAAACCTATTATTGATATGATCATGGAAGTAGAAAATATCGAAAGAGTAGATGGGTGGAATGAACGATTTATAGAGCTTGGTTACATCGTAAAAGGGGAAAATGGTATTTCAAGACGCCGATATTTTATTCATGGAACTGAAGAAAAACGTTCGTATCATTTACACGTGTTTGAAAAAGGAAATCCAGAGATAGTAAGGCATTTAGCATTTCGTGATTATATGATGGCTCATTGTGAAGAAGCAGAGACATATGCAACCTTAAAGAAAGAATTAGCCGAAAAGTATACATATGATGGCGCGTTATATACGGAAGGAAAAAATGAGTTTGTGCGCAATGTGGATGAAAAAGCGAAAGAATGGAGAAAAAATAACGTGAATGAATGAATTCACGTTATTTTTTAACTATATAAAAGTGTTATGTAAACTGTACGTATGTTTTGACTTTTGGGATGAATCTTGTTGAAATAAAGTTGTGGCTTATAAAAAATGTAACAATGAAAGGGAGACGACTGTGCATATTCCAACAACTACACTTCATAATGGCGTGAAAATGCCGATGATTGGTCTAGGCGTATATAAAGCGAAAGAAGGAGACGAAGTAAAGCAAGCAGTAAAAACAGCGTTAGAAGTTGGATACCGTTCGATTGATACAGCAACTGTATATGAAAATGAAAGCGGTGTCGGAGAGGCGATACGTGAATCAGGAATTCCAAGAGAAGATCTATTTATTACAACAAAAGTATGGAACGACGATCAAGGATATGAGGAGACACTCGAGGCATTTGAAAAGAGTTTAAAAAAATTACAAATGGACTATGTAGATTTATATTTAATACATTGGCCGGTAAGAGGGAAGTATGTTGATACGTACCGAGCTTTGGAAAAATTGTATGAAGAAGGTAAAGTGCGCGCGATTGGTGTTTCTAATTTTCATAAACATCATTTAGAACTATTATTACCAAATTGCAAAGTGAAGCCGATGGTAAACCAAGTGGAACTTCATCCGATGTTGACGCAATTTGAGTTGCGCAATTATTGTCAAGATGAGCAAATTCAAATGGAAGCATGGAGTCCGTTAATGAGGGGCGGAGAAGTATTCCAGCATCCAATCATTCAGGCTATTGCTAACAAATATGAAAAAACACCTGCACAAGTTATATTAAGGTGGGATATTCAAAGCGGGATTGTTACAATTCCTAAATCTGTTACACCATCTCGTATTAAAGAAAACTTTACTATTTTTGATTTTGCACTAACTGAAGAAGAGATACGTCAAATTAACACGTTGAATCGTGATTTACATGTAGGAACGAATCCTGATAAATATGATACGTTATAAAAAAGACTGTCTCCTGATACTGGAGACAGTCTTCTATTTATCGGTAATTCGATATTTTTAACGATGCAAAGCATATGTGTCATATTTAACAATCTTTTGAAGTTGTATATATTCTTCTTTCGTTAAAGGTAACTGTTGGCTAGCTCGTATATTTTCCTGTAATTGTTGAAGCGAGCTTGCACCAGGTATAACAGCTGCAACAGTCTTATTATGTAAGCAATATTGAATAGCTGTTCCTGTTAAAGAGCGTTCTCCAATCGTTTCTTTTACACTCGCTAGAGTTGTATGTAATTCATCGTAAGAATAAGAGAGATAATCCTTTTCCTTTACTCTTTCTATTTTTCTTGCATTGTTGTCAGTTAAAATTCCTTTTGCAAGTGGCCCGCGGGCAATGACGCTAATTTGGTGTTCATTCAGAAGTGGGAGCCATTCTTCAGGGCGACGATTTAAAAGGCTATATTCCATTAGTACACTAACGATGTTTGAGCGTTTTGCATACTCACGAACGACATTTGGGCGTATAGAAGAAATACCGTAATGGCGAATAATACCTTCCTTTTTCAATTCTTCAAAAGCTTCAATTGTTTCATCTATTGGATCTTCAATCGTTCCGCCATGAAGTTGGTAAAGGTCAATATAATCAGTTTGAAGTCTACGTAAACTTTCCTTTACTTCAGTCTTTATGTAAGCTTTAGAAGGATCCCAAGACCAGCCATTTTTTTCTTCTGTCCAACGATTTCCAACCTTCGTTGTAAGTACAATTTGGTCTCTTCTTCCCTTCAAGGCTTTTCCAACAAATTCTTCATTTAATCCGTAATCATATAAATCTGCTGTATCAAAAAAATTAATTCCTAAATCGATCGCTTCATCGATAATATGCATAGCTTCTGTTTCAGATGTACCGAGAGACATACAGCCAAGGCCCATTTCTGTAACAAACAAATCTGAGTTTCCTAATTGACGTTTTTTCATAGGTCAACCTCCTTACCTTTATTGTACGAGAGGGAAAAGAGGTTGACAAACGTTTACTTTTCGCTGCGCATTAACTGCCCGTAAAAGCATGATTAATGTTTCACTTTATTTGCTGTAATCCACTCTTGTACAGTTGTATACTCTTTGCTATATTGCTTTAGCTTATGGCGAATTTGCCATGCTTTTCCGACTAAAGTGACGCGATTTGGTAAAATATAAACTTTCATTTCTATCACGCTCCTTTCAATGTGGTAAAATGTATGAGGAAAGAATAGGAAATAGAACAGGGAGATGAAGTAGTGTGAGTAATCTTGCAGAGAGAACAGTAAAAACTGAGCCGATTTTTGATGGTAGAGTTATAAAAGTTCGTGTTGATGATGTAGTATTACCAAATGGAGCAATGAGTAAACGTGAAATTGTAAATCACCCTGGTGCAGTTGCTATTATTGCTATTACTGATGAGGGGAAAATTGTGCTTGTTGAGCAGTATCGTAAAGCACTTGAAAAGGCGATTATAGAAATTCCGGCTGGCAAGTTAGAACCTGGTGAAAAACCTGAGGTAACAGCAGTTCGTGAATTAGAAGAGGAAACAGGATATGTATGTGAAAATATGGAGCTCATTACTTCTTTCTATACATCTCCAGGATTCGCAGATGAAATTTTATATGTATATAAAGCGACAGGTTTGACAAAAAAAGAAAATAAAGCTGAGTTAGATGAAGATGAGTTTGTGGAATTAATGGAAGTATCGTTAGAAGAAGCGATTACTCTTATGAAAGATCTTCGTATTCATGATGCGAAGACGATGTTTGCAGTACAATATTTACAACTACAAAAATAAACACTCGCCAAAGGCGAGTGTTTTTTAATTGATTTTTGCATATACACGTGCATCACGTAAGCTACCATCTGGTGCTAGGAAATCATTTTCCATTGTACCTTCTAGAATGAATTCTAGACGTTCTGCTAAGCTACATGCATTTATATTTGTTGCATCAGTACGAATTTCAATTCTTCTAGCGCCTAGTTTATCAAAGGCGAACTGAATTGCACCTTTAACAGCTTCGGTCATATAGCCTTGTTTTGTATAGGCACTATGTAGCCAGAAGTGAAGTGAAAACTTTGGAATATCCCAGTTTTCAGGCTTTAGTGTAATTGCTCCGATGAATGTACCAGATACTTTATCGTATAAGTGAAAATCAAGTGTTTCACGAAGTAAAAACTGTCCGTGAGCTTCGCGAACAATTTCTTCAGCACTCTCTTCTGTTTCAGCGTTAATTGGTATCCACGGTACTAAGTCTTCTAGAGAAGCTTGGATTGCTTCATATACTTCTGCACCATCACCTGGAAATGGTTTACGAACTTGCAAGCGTTCAGTTTGAAATAATGTTGGAAAATCTAATAATAATGGTTTCAAGAGAAATCCCTCCTATTCTCTACTTTTTAGTTTAGCAAAGTAGAGCGGAATTTCAATGTTAATTCGTCATACTTTTTTCTTTCTTTCATACATTTTTAATAAGAGTGTGAACGGAGGGAAGAAAAATGTGGCGAAAAAATTGGCAAGACCGTGTAATGTCTCACATACAGGAAAACTCTTCATTATATATATTTAACGCCGTTTTATTATTGATGGGAGTAATATTCGGAGCCATTCTGGTGAATAGTTTACAAATCAATCAAAAACAAGATTTATCATTTTATTTACAACGTTTTTTTGGACAAGTCTCTAAAGGAGAATTTGCTATTGCGGGCGAAATGTTTCGAGAAAGTTACTTTTCGCAATTAAAATACATCGGGTTTATTTGGATTTTAGGGATTTCAATTATTGGATTACCACTTATTTTTATTTTATTATTTGTAAAAGGAGTTGTCGTTGGATTTACAGTTGGTTTTTTAGTAAGTCAGCATGGATGGAATGGACTATTATTAGCATTTGTATCTGTTTTGCCACAAAATTTAATTATCATTCCAGTCTTTCTCGTTATGACAACTATTGCTGCAAGTTTTTCTTTACGGATGATTAGGCATCAATTTATTAGAAAAATAACCGAGCCACTATTACCATTATTAATCCGTTATACATGCTTCTTTCTCGTAATTGGAGTAGTGTTAGCACTTGCTTCTAGTGTGGAGGCTTACGCATCACCAGTTTTAATGAAAGAAGTCGTTGAGGCTATTAATAAAAAATAAATACTTTTTGAGAATAATTATCAATTTGTTTTTATTGTTTTTTCTTTTGACAGAAGCCCTTCTTCTGATATAATGGTGTAAGAGTGGCGAGGAGGGAGTAGTACCGAATGGAAGAAAGAATTGAACGAATTAAGAAGCAATTACATGCAGCGAGCTACAAATTAACACCGCAACGTGAAGCAACAGTTCGTGTGCTGCTAGAAAATGAAGAAGATCATTTAAGCGCAGAAGATGTTTACCTCCTTGTAAAAGAAAAGTCGCCAGAGATCGGATTAGCAACCGTCTATCGAACTTTAGAACTATTATCTGAGTTAAAAGTTGTCGATAAGATTAACTTCGGAGACGGTGTTTCACGCTATGACTTACGCCAAGAAGGTGCGCAGCGTTTCCACCATCATTTGATTTGTACACAATGTGGTGCTGTACAAGAAATACAAGAAGATTTACTTGGTGAAGTGGAAAGGAAAGTAGAACGAGACTGGAGCTTTAAGGTGAAAGATCATCGTTTAACATTCCATGGGATTTGTAAAAATTGTCAAGAAAATGAAACGGATGAAAAATAACCTTTTCCTATTTATCTAGGAAGAGGTTTTTTATTTGAATAAGGTATAAATTGGTGAAAGCTTGGCATATGTTGTAATAACTTATATTTTGGAGGAATTTACAATGCGCCGAGCTTTAAAATTAACTTTTGATGGAATAAAAGTATTTTTATTATTTACAAGTTGTACGATTTTGTTTTATTTCGCTATACTATGGATAAATGAAGAATATGAAAGCTATCATCGTTATGAAAAACCTAAAGAAGAGACTGTAGAAAAAGTATCAGGGAATGAAGAACCGGCAAAGGATGCTTTCGTAAATAGAATGATGTTTTTCTATGAAAATGGGGAGTAGTGTAGAGTGGAAGATCAATTAAAAGATTTTATTCATTATATGGTTGTCGAAAAAGGATTAGCAAAGAATACAGTAGTATCTTATGAACGGGATTTAAAAAGCTACGTAAAGTATTTGCAAAATGTGGAACAGACGAAAACTTTTCATGAAGTGACCCGTTTACACATTGTTAACTTTTTGCAGTATTTAAAAGAGAACGGAAAATCTTCGAAAACATTGGCGCGTCATATCGCATCAATTCGTTCGTTCCACCAATTTTTACTTCGTGAACGAGCGGTAGAACACGACCCATCCGTACATATTGAAACGCCACAAGGGGAACGGAAATTACCAAAAGTATTATCAGTTGATGAAGTAGAGGCGTTACTTCAAACACCAAAAATGACAAGTGCTTTTGGGATTCGTGATAAGGCGATGCTAGAGTTACTGTATGCGACAGGACTTCGTGTTTCAGAATTGATTGCACTCAATTTAGAAGATGTACATTTAACGATGGGATTTGTTCGTTGCATAGGGAAAGGGAATAAAGAAAGAATTATTCCACTAGGAAGTTTAGCAACGGAAGCGATTCAAAAGTATATTGAAAAAGGAAGAAGAGAACTGATGGGGAAAAAAGTAGTAGATGCACTCTTTTTAAACCATCATGGTAATCGATTATCAAGACAAGGATTTTGGAAAATATTAAAACGATTAGCGAAAGAAGCAAATATTGAAAAAGAGCTTACACCTCATACGTTGCGTCATTCGTTTGCTACGCACTTATTAGAAAATGGAGCAGATTTACGTGCTGTACAAGAAATGCTTGGACATGCAGATATTTCAACGACGCAAATCTATACGCACGTTTCAAAAACTAGATTAAAAGATGTATATAAACAGTTTCATCCGAGAGCATAGTTACTATGCTCTTTTTTTCATAGATTAAGAGGGGAAGAGCGTTTCACAGAAACTTCACAAACATTTCGTATATTGTTTTCAGCAGAAGACTGGAATATTACAATGTATTTCCTCTATACTAAATAAAGTATAAAGGAGGAAATGATGATGAAAAAACTGATTATAACTTTATTTATCGCGATGCTAGCGTTGGCTGGCTGTAATACAAACAAAGAAGAACCGAAAAAAGAACAGAAACTTGAAGCTGTAAAAGTAGCAGTACAAACAAATCCGAAAGAAATTAAACCAGGTGAAAAAACAGAAGTACAAGCACTTGTTACACAAGGGAAAGAAAAAGTAACGGATGCCGATGATGTAAAGTTTGAAATTTGGAAAGATGGCGACGAAAAACACGAGATGTTAGATGGTAAGCATAAAGGAAAAGGTGTTTATGCAGTAGAGAAAACATTCGAAACGGATGGAGTATACCATATTATCGCTCACACAAATGCACGTGAAATGCACGTTATGCCAGAAGTAAAAGTTGCTGTAGGAAATGCGAAAGTAGAAGATGCAAAAAAAGAAAATAGTGATCACAGTGCAGGACATGGAGATCATAAAAGTGACACAATGATCCATCTTATGGCTGGAGACATAAATGCAAATGCTGAATCTACAATGAAAGTTCATTTAAAACAAAAAGAAGAAGCCCTAACTGGTGCTGAAGTACAATTAGAGATTTGGAAAGATGGTGTTGAAAAACACGAATTTATTCCAGCGAAAGAAGGGAATAAAGGAGAGTATGAAACAAAACATACTTTCAAAGAGAACGGTGCTTACAAAGTGAAAGTACATGTAAGAAAAGGCGAATTGCATGAACATAAAGAAGAAACAATAGAAGTAAAATAAAAAGTAGCTCTTTAGAGCTACTTTTTATTTTTAATATGAAGAAATAAATCATAAAAAAATTAGCACTTCGTTGCAGAATGGATTACAATAGAAGTGTGAAGAAAATGAGAAATTCTACGAAAATGTATTAAAAAGAAAGCGTAAACATGTTATGATATCAGTATCAGATGTCTGACATCTGACTTAGAAAAAACTAGAAATGTTTTTGAATCGTTTCAAGTAAACGAAATAGGTTAGAAAATGATTTAAAGAAGTACTGTTTGACAATGAGAATTCTTTTGGATAACAGTTTCACTTTATAGCGTTTTGAACATACTACAAGAAGTAGAACTGAACTTATAGGAGGTCGCAGTTATGAATAAATATAAACGTATATTCCTAGTCGTAATGGACTCTGTGGGAATCGGTGAAGCACCAGATGCTGAGCAATTTGGTGATTTAGGATCTGACACAATTGGTCACATTGCTGAACATATGAATGGGTTACAAATGCCTAACATGGTGAAATTAGGTCTTGGTAACATTCGAGAAATGAAAGGTATCTCTAAAGTAGAGAAACCACTTGGATATTACACAAAAATGCAAGAGAAATCTACTGGTAAAGATACAATGACAGGTCACTGGGAAATCATGGGCCTTTACATTGATACACCATTCCAAGTGTTCCCGGAAGGATTCCCGAAAGAATTACTTGATGAATTAGAAGAAAAAACAGGCCGTAAAATTATCGGTAATAAGCCAGCTTCTGGAACTGAGATTCTTGATGAACTTGGTCAAGAGCAAATGGAAACAGGCTCTTTAATCGTTTATACTTCTGCTGATAGCGTATTGCAAATTGCAGCACACGAAGAAGTAGTGCCACTTGATGAGTTATATAAAATCTGTAAAATTGCACGTGAATTAACATTAGATGAGAAATACATGGTAGGTCGTGTTATTGCTCGTCCATTCGTTGGTGAACCTGGAAACTTTACACGTACACCAAACCGTCATGACTATGCATTAAAACCATTCGGCCGTACAGTAATGAATGAATTAAAAGATAGTGACTACGATGTAATTGCTATCGGTAAAATCTCTGATATTTATGATGGCGAAGGGGTAACGGAATCACTTCGTACGAAGTCTAACATGGATGGAATGGATAAGCTTGTAGATACATTAAATATGGACTTTACAGGTCTTAGCTTCTTAAACTTAGTTGACTTTGATGCATTATTCGGCCACCGCCGTGATCCACAAGGATACGGAGAAGCTCTGCAAGAATATGATGCACGTCTTCCAGAAGTATTCGCAAAACTAAAAGAAGATGATCTATTATTAATTACAGCAGACCACGGTAATGATCCAATTCACCCTGGTACTGACCATACACGTGAATATGTACCATTATTAGCATATAGCCCAAGCATGAAAGAAGGCGGACAAGAGTTACCACTTCGTCAAACATTTGCTGATATTGGTGCAACAGTAGCAGAAAACTTCGGTGTGAAAATGCCAGAATACGGAACAAGCTTCTTAAATGAGCTAAAGAAATAGGGGGATAAACAAATGAATCGTGAACTTATTACAAAATCAGCTTCATACTTAAAAGAGAAATTTCAAGAGACACCACAAGTAGGACTAATCCTTGGATCAGGACTAGGTGTATTAGCAGACGAAATTGAGAACGCAGTAACAGTACCTTACAGTGAAATCCCTGAGTTCCCAGTATCAACTGTAGAAGGCCATGCAGGTCAACTAGTATTCGGTACACTTCAAGGTGTAACAGTAGTAGCAATGCAAGGACGTTTCCACTTCTATGAAGGATACGACATGCAAAAAGTAACATTCCCAGTTCGTGTTATGAAAGAACTAGGTGTAGAAACAGTTGTTGTAACAAACGCAGCTGGTGGTGTAAATACATCATTTGAGCCAGGCGATCTTATGTTAATTTCAGACCACATTAACTTCATGGGTACGAATCCATTAATCGGACCAAATGATTCTGAAATGGGCGTACGTTTCCCTGATATGTCTACGTCATATACGGTAGAACTTCGCGAAATGGCGAAACAAGTTGCAGCAGACTTAAATATTAAAGTACAAGAAGGTGTATACGTAGGAATGACAGGTCCTGTATATGAAACGCCTGCTGAAATTCGTATGCTTCGTACACTTGGCGGAGATGCAGTTGGTATGTCAACAGTACCTGAAGTAATTGTAGCGCGTCATGCTGGTATGAAAGTATTAGGTATTTCTTGTATTTCAAATATGGCAGCTGGTATTTTAGATCAGCCACTTCACCACGATGAAGTAATTGAAACGACAGAACGTGTTAAAGCGAACTTCTTAGCATTAGTAAAAGCAATCGTAAAACAAATGAAGGGGTGACCTCACAATGAGAATGGTGGACCTAATTGCAAAAAAACGTGACGGACATGCATTAACGACAGAAGAAATTAATTTTATTGTTGAAGGATATACAAATGGTGATATTCCTGATTATCAAGTAAGTTCACTTGCAATGGCAATTTTCTTCCAAGATATGAACGATCAAGAGCGTGCTGATTTAACGATGGCAATGGTAAATAGCGGTGATACAATCGACTTATCAGCTATTGAAGGTGTAAAAGTAGATAAGCATTCAACAGGTGGTGTTGGTGATACAACGACACTTGTATTAGGTCCATTAGTAGCTGCTTTAGATGTACCAGTAGCGAAAATGTCTGGACGCGGTTTAGGACATACTGGTGGTACAATTGATAAATTAGAAGCAGTCCCAGGATTCCATGTGGAAATTGAAAACGATGAATTCATGCGTCTTGTAAATGAAAACAAAATCGCAGTTATCGGCCAAAGTGGTAACTTAACGCCTGCTGATAAAAAGTTATATGCACTTCGTGATGTAACAGCAACAGTAAACTCAATTCCGCTTATTGCAAGTTCGATTATGAGTAAAAAAATTGCTGCTGGTGCAGATGCAATTGTTCTTGATGTAAAAACTGGAGCAGGTGCATTTATGAAAACGGATGAAGATGCAAAACGTTTAGCAGAAGCAATGGTACGTATCGGTAATAACGTTGGTCGTAACACGATGGCAGTTATTTCGGATATGAGTCAACCACTTGGTGAAGCTATTGGTAATGCACTAGAAGTACAAGAAGCAATTGATACATTACAAGGTAAAGGGCCGAAAGATTTAGAAGAGTTATGTTTAACACTTGGAAGTCAAATGGTGTACCTTGCTGGACAAGCTTCATCTTTAGAAGATGCACGTGAAAAGCTAATTGAAGTAATGAACAACGGAAAAGCGCTAGAATCATTTAAAACGTTCTTATCAGCGCAAGGCGGCGACGCATCTGTTGTTGATGATCCTTCTAAATTGCCACAAGCACAATTTAAAATTGAAGTGGAAGCGAAAGAAGACGGATATGTATCAGAAATCGTTGCAGACGAAATCGGAACAGCAGCAATGCTTTTAGGAGCAGGACGTGCAACGAAAGAGTCTGAAATTGATTTAGCAGTTGGTCTAATGCTGCGCAAAAAAGTAGGCGATAGCGTGAAGCAAGGTGAATCCCTTGTTACAATTTACGCAAACCGCGAAAATGTTGAAGATGTAAAAGCGAAAATTTATGAGAACATGAAGATTTCTAAAGAACATGTAGATGCACCAACTTTAGTACACGGTATCGTAACGAAGTAATAAAAAAAGCTGAGGAGATTTCTCCTTGGCTTTTTTTACTATTTTTTGTTTATAATAATAATGGGTGAAATTATGATTAGAATTTGTGCAGTAACAAAAACAGATGAAGTATTATATGATGTTTCGCTAGAAGAAACAAAGAAAGACCATATTGTATGGTATTGGCTAGATTTATATAAGCCAACGAAAGAAGAGTATACATATATTCTGCAAGACCATTTTAAGTTCCATCCCCTTGCAATTGAAGACTGTATAGAATATGTACAGAGGCCAAAAGTTGATTTTTATGATGGATATAACTTTTTAGTTCTTCATGCATTTGGGGAAGATGGACTAGAACCGCACGAAATCGATTTATTTATTAGTGATCGTTATATTGTTTCTTTCCACTTTTCTCATAACAATGCAATCGAAAGAGTATGGAAAACACTTGGAGAAAAGAAGCGTATTAAAAATAGTCCTTTACACGTAGCTCATACAATTATCGACCAAATTGTAGATGACTATTTTGCGCCTGTATATTACATTGAGGATCATTTAAATGCAATTGATGATAATTTAACGGGGGAGACAGCAGGAAGTGTATTAGAAGAGGTATTTGATATACGTGCAGATTTATCAAAGCTAAGGCGTACAATTATTCCGATGCGTGATTTATTATATCGTATTTTAAATTCGACTCGTTTTTACGGTATAAGCGATCATGAAATTTACTTTAAAGATATACATGATCATTTGCTTAAACTAACAGAAATGATTGAGGCAAGCCGAGAGTTAACAGCAGATATTCGGGATAGTTATTTTTCATTAAACTCACATCATATGAATAACATTATGAAAACATTAACTGTATTCTCGACTATTTTCATGCCATTAACATTTATTGCGGGAGTATATGGAATGAACTTTACGCATATGCCAGAGCTTGGAGGACAATATAGTTATTTTATTTGTCTACTTATTATGGCACTAATTGGCGGCGGAATGATGGCCTGGTTTTATAAAAAAGGATGGTTTAAGTAAAAAAACCACCGAGGATTTCCTCGGTGGTTTTTTTAACCAATAGCATGTAATACAAACATAGCTAAGAATAAGCATGTAATGATATACATAGATGGTGCGACTTCTTTACGCTTTCCAAGAGCAACTTTTAAGATAGGGTAAGCAATAAATCCGAACGCAATGCCATCAGCGATACTATATGTGAGCGGGATCATAACGATAATTAAGAATGCTGGAAATCCTTCTGAAAAGTCATTCAGAGGAATTTGTTGAATGCTTGTAATCATCAGACCGCCAATAATAATTAAGATTGGTGCAATGGCACTATCAGGAATTAATTTGACAAATGGAAGAGCAAACAGTGATGCAAAGAATAGCAATCCAGTAACGATAGACGTCAGACCTGTCTTACCACCTGCAGTAATACCTGCGGCACTTTCTACTGTTGAAACGGTAGGACTTGTGCCAAATAGACCACATGTCATTGCTGAAATTGCATTGGCTTGGTAAGCACGTGGGAATTTACGATCATCTTCTAATAAACCGTGCAGAAGTCCCATGTTCTCAAAGATAAGCACCATGCTTAAAGAGAATGTTGCAATCCAAAATGGTAAGGAAGAAAGTTTCCCAAATGACATAGCTCCAAATACATCACCGTAATTAGCGAATGAGAATGAACTATTTCCCACTTGACTCGTATCCACAAGACCAAATAACCATGCGATACCAGTTCCTATTGCAATCGTCCATAAAAAGTTTCCACGTACGTTACGAATAAATAATACAAGTGCAATGATAAGAGTGAGTAATGTCGCAAGAACGACAGGATTACTTAATTTCCCCATTGCCACAGCAGTATTGGGATTCGAAACGACTAAACCACCTTTTTGCAATCCGATAAACGCTAAAAATAATCCGATGCCGACAGTAATCGCTTCCTTTAATGACTTTGGAATTGATACTGATAGCACGCGAGCGATTGGTGTAAAAGCGGCAATTGCAAAAATAATACCAGAGATAAAGACAGCAGCCAATGCTTCTTGCCAAGTTAGTCCAAGCGTATGCACAGCTGTGTACGTGAAGAATGCATTTACACCCATACCCGGGACAAGAATAGCAGGTGCATTTGCCCAAAATGCCATGAGTAGACATCCGACAAATGAACTAAAAACAGTTGCTAAAATTCCAGCTTCAAGAGGAATGCCAGCATCTGATAAGATTGACGCATTTACAATCATAATATATACGATTGTGAAAAATGACGTAACTCCAGCTAAAACTTCTTGTTTTGGTGATGTTTCGTGTAAACCTAATTTAAATGTTCTTTCAAGTATTCCTTTCATGTTAAACCTTCTTTTTCATATCCCTCTCCCACCCGTGATATCTCTTTTGTAAGAGCTCACCGTTCTTTATTATATCAGAACATCATGTTTTTACAACAAGTAAAATGATAACGTTTACTTGTAAAGAGAATTCGTTATAAATACGTAAAAATAGCCCGTATGGATGAAATGATTTCTAATTCACCCGATTGAATGGGCGGGGCTGCTTGCGCATGTAAAGTAGCATAAGACGTAACCTCCCGTGGTAATTGGGCAGATTCTTCAACGAATGAGAGGGGAACAGGATTAATATTTAAATTATATGTACTCGCAATAGCACGAGCTTTTTCTACTGCTTGGTGCAGAGCTTGAATGAGAGCTTGCTCATAATATTTATTTGGATGAGATACTCGGAAACGTAAACCTTTTGCTACATTTGCGCCATTTGAAACGGCTATATCATATACTTCCCCAGCTTTTTGTACATTTAAAACGGTAATTTCATACAAATGCTCCACACGGTATCCTTGTAGCAATGCTTTATCATTTACATATTCGTATTGAGGAGTAATCGTATAAGAAATCGTTTCTATATCTTTATCGGCAATACCAAGCTGTTTAAGTGCATCCAGCAATTGTTTGGATTGCACTGCATTTTCTTCTTGAGCCTGTTTTACATTTTTATCATCTGTTCGAATGCCAAGCGTTAATATGACAACATTCGGTTTTGCTTTGACAACGCCTTCGCCTTGTACAGTAATAGTAGCTTCTTTACCAGTATTAGCTGTGCGTACGTTGTGTAAATAAGGATTCATTCCACCCTGCATTTTCCATCACCATCCTTTTTATATGTATATGTGTGAACAAAAAAGAAATTTATATGAAAAAAGTTACATAAATGAGAATGTTGAGGAAAGAAAGCATGTACAACATAGGTATTTATAGATTATAATATGTGTAAATATGATAAAAAAGGGACGAGGCTATTGAACGAAAAAAGAGAAACGCTGATTTTAGATTTATCTGCATCATTTCGAAAAATGATACGTTTATTACAAAATGATATTAATACACGTTTTGCAGAACATATGCCATATAATGAATTTTCTGTATTACGTGCGTTATTTTTAAAGAGTCCACAGATGGCTTCGCAAATTGCGAGTGAAGTAAACGTAACCTCCAGTCATATTACAGCTGTTACAGATCGTCTCGTACGAAAAGGATTAGTAGAAAGAAAACGTTCTAATTCAGATCGTCGAATCGTGTACTTAGAAATTACAGAGCACGGAAGAGAAGTAACTGAAAAACTTGAAGCTGTGCGTAAAGAATATTATAAAGAGAGATTTAAAGGTTGGAGCGACCAAGAAATAGAAATGGTCTTAGAACTATTTGGCCGCGTATTATAATAAATGAGGATAGGAAGCGAAAGCATTCCTATCCTTTTTCTTTTGAATAAAAATATTTTGAAACTCCGATACTTTAATTAAAAGATTGGAGGAAAGATTATGAAATATATTGCTGCACTTACCATTTTATTTGGTGGTTTTTTCTATTTTCAAACATTCACGTACGCAGATACACCTATCCAAGTGGTACGAAAAGAAGTGAAGTACATTGAAAACGATAATACAGTCTTATATTCGAAATTATGGGTTCGTTCTATGCAAAACGCAGTATTATTCCACCATAGCGATAATATTCGTAATCAGGACACATTACGTAATGTAACAAGTTCATCGCTTGTTAAAGCGAAACAACTACCTTTTCAGAAAGCGGCCCTCTATATACCGAGATTATCGCAATACGTATCAAAAGCAGGAAAAGAAAACATTCAAGTATACTACATTGCGATTCACTATAATGTGAAAAAAGAAAATGCATATCAACTAGATGGCATGAACTATTTTCTACAAGTATTTGTGAAAGAGCGTGGGGAATGGAAAATTGCTGAAAGTGTAGTTGCACCGACAGAGCAAATTGTGCAAAATGGTGATGGATTTGGGATGAAAGAAGAGATGGTGTACGGAGATAGGAGAGAGAATGTGAAATAACCTCTTTATTTAGATAGGGACATATATAATAAAAAGCATTGCTCTTGTGCAATGCCTTTTTATTTAGTTCATATAAGAGTTAAATAATTCATAACATCTTTCTTTTGTCAGCTTCTATTAATGCCATTGTTCCGTGTTTATAGTTTCACATCTATGATGCTTTTGGAAACATGTATCCACCACCTTAATGCATATTTATTTCCCTACAAAAGCAAACTTCAATTTTAATAGACGTGTAAAAATGAAGTAACTTATGGTAGCGAATAGGAAAAATCCAACATAATAAGACAGAAGTGCATCTCGTCCGCCTAATATTCTACCACCAAGTAGTCCGAAGCATAGAACAGTGCAAATTATGAACCATTTTTGCAAGTTAGGAAACAATAGTATTTTTCCACTTTGTTCGTTCGGTGTACGTGTGTATAGAAAGGTTGCTATTGATAAAAAGGTAATGATGTAAGCAAATGGTGTTAATAGTGTCCAAGGAGAAGGTACAGAAATACGCTCCGTAGGATTGTCCTGTGATACACTGGGAAGTTTATTGCCATAGTCATCAAATGTTTCTATCGGGTGGTAATCATAAGTAATAGAAAAATATTCTAATGGTGAAATGATACCTATATGTTGTAAGTACTCATGAGTATGGTGCTCTATTTCTCCCATTGCATCTACAGACCATTGTGTGTGTGAATAAATGAATCCGGAAATTAACAATCCAAAACCGTATGGTAAAAATAATAGAATGATAGTTAAAATACTTTGAGAAAATATATGTCCAGTAAGAGTCCCGATAAATAAGGCGAATGTATAAATAGCGATAAGTACAACGGTAGCATATAGAAAGTAACTATAGAACGGAGCGAAGGTTTGATACTCATTGTGAAACGACATGTTCTTTATTCCGTACATGCTAATCCAGCAAACAATTTGTACTGTAATAATATTCAAAACACCAAGCCACCATTTTGTTAAAAAAATATCCTTTCGTTTAAAAGGCATCGAGAATAGAAAATCAGTTGATTGATTATTACGTTCCCATCCAATTAAAAGACAAGCGAGTGCAATTAGAGTAGCTCCTTGAAAGAAGACGGCACCATCAGATGTCTGAAAATAGTAGGAGTAGTAATATGCATAGTCACCAAACTTCATTTTTGATAGTTTTAGTTGCATTTGCGCTTCTTGATAATATTTATAAGGTAGTTGATATAAACTAGTTAACCAAAATAATAGAATTATATATTTTCCTTGCTTCCATTGCCTTATCCATAAAGCTTTATGAAACATGCGAATCCTCCTCAAACGTTGTGATAAAAATATCTTCGAGCGACATGGCTAATTCTTCAATGAGCAGTGGCTGTTCTTTATGAAACTTTTCTAATGTAGCTGCCACATTTCCCTCAATTAAGATTGTATATACTTTTCCTGTTTGATTTAATATTTTAATATTGCTTAAGTTTTCTAGTTTTTGAGGTAGTGAACGTTCATAAGCAACTTGTATTTTAGCAAATCGTGATTTTGCATCGTCTAGTGATGTAATAGACGAGATAGTATGGCCTTTTAATATAATAATTGTATCTGCAATTTGTTCTACTTCATCTAAATGGTGAGTGGAGATGAAAATGGTAATCTCTTTTTCTGCAACTTCTCCAACGAGAAACTGTAAAATTTTCCTTTTCACGATAGGATCAAGTCCATTTGTCGGTTCATCTAAAATGATATATTCTGCCTTTGTAGAAACGGCTAAAATGATGGCGAGCAGTGCTTTCATTCCTTTTGAATAACTACGAATTCGTTTATTTGGTAAGTTAAAACGTTCTAACAGTTCATAGAAATGTGTTTCATCAAATGCGGTATAAACTTCTTTATAAAACTTTACGATTTCTTTTATCGTATAGCCGTTCAGTATATTAGTAGAATCAGGAACATATACAATTCTTTGCTTTATTTCAGGAAACTGATGAATGTTTGTATCTTCATATGTAACAGTTCCCTCGTCTGGGTCTAAAATACCGACCATCGTTCGCAATAAAGTTGTTTTCCCCGCACCGTTTCTTCCGAGTAATCCGATGATACTCCCTCTTTGCAATGTGAAAGAAACATCGTCTAAAATTGTTTGATTATCAATTGTTTTCTTCAAGTTTGTCACTTTCAACATCCGTATTCCCTCCAATCTCTTTATAGTATGAATCTATCCAATCATGAATTTTATCTTTCGTAATACCAAGATAAGAGGCTTCTAATAGTAATTGATGAAATTGCTTTTCAACCATAGCGATTTTCCTTTCGTCTAATGTTGGGGTAATCGATTGGGATACAAATGTTCCTTTTCCTCGTAACGTTTCAATAATTCCTTGTCGCTCTAACTCTTGATACGCTTTACTCACTGTATTTGGATTTATAACGAGTAAAGAAGCGAGTTCGCGTACAGAAGGAAGTTTATCACTTGGAGCCAACATGTTTTTCAATACGAGTTCTTTTATATTTTGAACAATTTGTTCCCATATCGGAGTGTTGCTTCTTGGGTCAAGTTGAATATGCAAGAGCAATGTCTCCTTCCTCATATGTATTAAGTGTACTACTGTATGTAATACACTTAATACAATATAGGGGACGAATGTATTTGTCAACTGAAAATGTTAGAAAAATTTGGTATTAAAAAAAGGTAAATTGGAAAAAATAGGTCTGATATAGAATGGAGGGTTAGTCATGAAGCGAGTTTTTGGAATACTTGTTTGTTTCATGTTATTGCTTTCTGGAACTTCAGTGAGTTTCGCACAATCTGAGAAAACGAAGCAGGAGAAAACAGAAGAAACAACACCGAAGTTAGCGGAACAAGCGTCGTCAGCAATCGTAATTGAGCAAGATACAGGTAAAGTTTTATTTGATAAAAACCCAAATGAAAAATTACCACCTGCTAGTATGACAAAGATTATGACAATGCTTTTAATTATGGAACAAGTTGAAAAAGGAAAACTAAAACTGACCGATAAAGTTAGAGCGAGCGAACATGCAGCTTCAATGGGTGGATCGCAAATCTTTTTAGAACCTGGGGAAGAGATGACTGTAAACGAGATGTTAAAGGGTATTGCAATTGCATCTGGAAATGACGCATCTGTTGCAGTAGCCGAGCATATCGCAGGTTCAGATGAAGGATTTGTAAATATGATGAACAAAAAGGCGAAAGATCTAGGGCTGAAAAATACACATTTTCAAAACCCAACAGGTCTTCCGGCCAAAGACCATTATTCGACAGCAAATGATATGGCTATAATGGCGAGAGAATTGATGAAGTATCCACTTATTCGTAAATACACAGGTAAGTACGAAGATTATTTACGTGAAGATACGGATAAAAAGTTTTGGCTCGTTAATACGAATAAGCTAGTACGTTTTTATCCTGGCGTAGATGGAGTAAAAACAGGTTTTACGACAGAAGCGAAATATTGTTTAACAGCATCGGCTGAAAAAAATGGCATGCGTGTCATTTCAGTTGTCATGGGAGCACCAACATCAAAAGAACGGAACAACCAAGTGACGAAGCTTCTTGACTACGCATTTGGTCAATATATGACAAAGAAATTGTATACGCGCGGCGAAAAAATTAAGACAGTTCAAGTAGGGAAAGGGAAAAAAGAAAAAGTAGATTTAGTTGCATCAGATAATGTTTCTCTTCTTATGAAGAAGGGCGAGAATATGGACAAGGTAAAACAAGAAGTAATTGCTGAAAAGAAAGTAAAAGCACCGATTAAAAAAGGTGACGCGCTTGGTACACTTGTTATTAAAAAAGATAAAGATGTTTTATTAAAACAAACAATTGTAGCAAAAGAAGATGTTGCTGCAGCGAGCTGGTGGGAGTTATTTAAAAGAAGTTTTGGGATGTTTTCAACATCAAAATAGCGGCAAATATTTTGCCGCTTTTCTATTCGTATGTAAGTGAATAATGCTGAAAGGTTTCACTTTATGACGAAATAGTTCTTCTTTTGTCAGCAGGAAGGATTCTTATTTTGTATCACGAAAATCTTTATGTATGTGAATAAGTAAAGTTTGAGCATAAGGAGGAAATCGTGTGAGTCTTTCCATGCAATTAGAAGTAAAACGTGACGTCCTATGTGTGAGACTAGAGGGTGAATTAGATCATCATACGGCTGAAGAGTTGCGAACGAAAGTAACAGATATGATTGAGACACATGGTGTTCATCATATTGTTTTGAGCCTAGAGAACTTATCTTTTATGGATAGTTCTGGTCTAGGTGTTATATTAGGCCGATATAAACACGTAAAGGGATTAGGTGGAGAAATGGTTGTTTGTGCAATTTCACCGCCTGTTAAGCGTTTATTTGAAATGTCGGGCTTATTCAAAATCGTTCGCTTAGAAGAAAGTGAAGCGCACGCGCTCGCGACGTTGGGGGTGGCATAGATGAGAAATGAAATGAACCTTCAATTTTCAGCATTAAGTCAAAATGAATCGTTCGCTCGCGTTACAGTAGCGGCTTTCATTGCACAACTAGATCCAACGATGGAAGAATTAACGGAGATTAAAACAGTTGTGTCAGAAGCGGTTACAAATGCAATTATTCATGGATACGAAGGAAATGCAGAAGGTATTGTTTATATTTCTGTAATTTTGGAAGAAGCAATGGTGAAACTCACGATTCGAGATGAAGGGATTGGAATCTTTAACTTAGATGAAGCGAGACAACCCCTTTTTACAACTAAACCTGAATTAGAGCGTTCCGGAATGGGATTTACTATCATGGAAAATTTTATGGATGAAGTAGAAGTTATTTCAAACGAATCTTTCGGGACAACAATCCATTTGACAAAATACTTATCAAATAGTAACGCTCTATGCAATTAAGGAGAATAGCCTATGGACATAGAGGTCAAAAATGAGAAGAAGAAACCTCAGTTAAAGGACCACGAGCTAAAAGCGTTAATTCAAAAAAGTCAAGATGGAGATCAACGAGCGAGAGATACAATCGTTCAAAGTAATATGCGCCTCGTTTGGTCGGTTGTACAGCGGTTTCTTAATCGAGGATACGAACCAGACGACCTATTTCAAATTGGATGTATTGGGCTCTTGAAATCGGTAGATAAATTTGATTTATCTTTCGACGTGAAATTTTCAACATATGCAGTTCCAATGATTATTGGTGAAATACAACGTTTCTTACGTGATGATGGATCAGTGAAAGTTAGTAGGTCTTTAAAAGAAACAGGAAACAAAATTCGAAAGATGAGAGATGAGCTTTCGAAAGAATTCGGAAGGGCTCCCACGATTAATGAAGTGGCAGAGGCACTAGAACTAACGCCAGAGGAAGTTGTTCTAGCACAAGAAGCGAGCCGGGCCCCTTCGTCTATACATGAAACTGTATATGAAAACGATGGAGATCCAATCACTATTTTAGATCAAATTGCAGATCAATCTGAAACGAAATGGTTCGATAAAATTGCTTTAAAAGAAGCGATTAGAGAACTAGATGAACGAGAGCGCTTAATTGTATACTTGCGTTACTATAAAGATCAAACACAGTCAGAAGTAGCAGAGCGCATAGGCATTTCGCAAGTACAAGTTTCAAGACTTGAAAAGAAAATATTAAAACAGATGAAAGATCGAATAGACGAATAATTGTCTATTCGATTTTTTTATGCCGTTAATAGGAGAGAGATGTTAATTTTCGCAAAAATTAACAGAATTTATTGATAATTTAGTCAATTTAAAATATAATCCAAGTATGAACTTGTCATAAAGGGGGAAGGAAACATGGAAACGAGGCAACAATGGGGAACGAGAGCTGGATTTATTTTTGCAGCGGTCGGATCTGCCGTTGGATTAGGAAACATATGGCGTTTTCCTTATACAGCGTATGAAAATGGAGGAGGAGCATTCTTTTTACCGTACTTATTTGCATTATTAACGACTGGTATTTCATTGTTAGCGTTTGAGTTTGCCCTTGGTCATCGTCATCGTGGTTCAGCACCACTTACATTTTTCCGTATTAGCCCGCGTGCCGAATTTATTGGATGGTGGCAAATGTGCGTAACATTTATCGTTTCAACATATTATGCAGTGATTATTGCTTGGTCTATATCGTATACATACTTTGCAATTACTGGAGCATGGGGAAAAGACACGCAATCATTTTTATTTAAAGAGTACTTACATGTTGCAGATAAGCCAGGGCAATTTGGAGGACTTGTACCGGAAGTATTAATTCCATTAGCTCTCGTTTGGATTATTGTCCTTGGCGTTGCATTTAAAGGAGTTAAAAAAGGAATAGAAGTTGTTAACCGTATATTTATTCCTTTATTAGTTGTTATGTTCCTTATTATCGTCGTTCGTGCAGTGACGATGGAAGGTGCTATGCAAGGACTAGATGCATTCTTTAAACCAGATTGGAGTCGTATTTTTGATGGGAAAGTATGGCTTGCTGCTTATGGTCAAATATTCTTTAGTTTATCTTTAGCATTTGGAATTATGATTACGTATTCTAGTTATTTACCGAAAAACTCGGATACAACAAATAATGCCTTTATTACTGGATTTGCAAACTCAGGATTTGAATTATTAGCAGGTATTGGGGTCTTTGCAGCTCTTGGATTTATGGCGAATAATATGGGAGTACCGGTTGATAAAGTAGCAAGTGCTGGCGTTGGGCTTGCGTTCGTAGTATTTCCGCAAATTATTAATGAATTGCCGATGTCACCGTTGTTTGGTGTATTATTTTTCTTATCGTTAACGGTTGCTGGAATCACATCACTTATTTCACTCGCGGAAGTATGTTTTGCCGCTGTATCTGAAAAATTCAGTTTAAGTCGGGAAAAAACCATTGGAATTATGGGAACCCTTCTCGTGTTAGTTTCTCTTGTATTTGCAACACGTGGTGGGCTTATGTTCTTAGATGTTGTCGACTATTTCGCCAATAATTTCGGATTAATTACAATTGCACTTGCGGAAGTAGTGACGATAGGGCTCATTTTACGTCGTTTACCAGTTTATCAAAATCATGCAAACTTTGTATCTGATATTAAATTAGGAACGTTTTGGAGAGTGAGTTTACTCGTTATTACTCCGCTTATGTTAGGGTATATGCTAATTGATGGTACAATCCAAAATATTAAAAAGAATTATGGAGATTATCCGACTGAGTTTGTTATAACGTATGGTTGGTCGATAGCAGCAGCCTTCCTTATCGTTGCGCTAATTATTAGTCTAAAGAAATGGAATGCACAAATACATTCGGATTCTGCCAAGCTTGAAAAAGAATGGAAAGATCGAGGTGTTTCATAATGAGTGGATCAGCAATTATGATGATGGTTATTGGAATAGTAGTCATTTGGGGAGGGCTTGCATTAAGTATTGCAAACTTATTTAAGAAAAAGGCATAAGTAAAAAACATCTGTACCGAAATGGTGCAGATGTTTTTTTATGAAAAAATTGTATTAGAAAAAAATTCAATAACCATACTACAACTACGAGGAAGAGTGAAGGGGTGAATGAAAGTTGGAACAAACGATTTATATTAAAATGCGCAATCGTTTAAAAGTTTCTCCTACTTATGAAGTAAAGCTGGGCGATGTTGCTCAACTTGCCGGAGATTCTTCCGTAGTTGAGTTGTTACAAAATGAGATAGTTTACAAAATAACAGCGCATGATAAGACGCATGTTGTAATTGATGTTATGAAAGTAATTGAGATTATTCAACAGAAAGCATCTCATCTACAAATTAATTTACTCGGTTCTGGACAAACTCTTGTTGAAATTATATACGAAAAAAAGAAGACACACCCAATTTTTTTCGGGCTTGTATGGCTGTTACTTTTCATTGGAGCGGCCCTTGCGATCATTTATTTCCATGAAGATGTAAGTATGCAACAAGTACATCAACGGTTATATTACATGATTACTGGAGAATTTAATGCGCAACCACTTTTATTTCAAATTCCTTATTCTTTAGGTCTTGGCTTAGGGATGGTTTTATTCTTTAATCATGTATTTCAAAAGCGAATTAATGAAGAGCCGAGTCCGCTAGAAGTTGAGATGTTTCAATACCAACAGTCACTTGATCAGTATGTAATCGTTAATGAAAACAAGGATAATATGAAACAACTTACCGATGATTGAGTATGGATTTGTTATTTTAATTGGTTTAGCTGGAGGGATTGCGGTAGGTAGCGGATATGTCGCATTTTTAGCTGTACTTGGTATAATCCCCCGTTTAGCCCAATTAACGAGAAGTGGAAAGCATATTCAATATTTTGAGTGGGCAGTCATTGCAGGTACTTTAACAGGGGCTTGGTGCAGTTTGAAAAACATTACATTTCAAACGTCGCAATATTGGCTCGTTATATTAGGGATATTTTGTGGCACGTTCATTGGAATGCTTGCTGCAGCATTAACAGAGGTGTTAAATGTTCTACCTATTTTAGTGAAACGAGTAGGGGTAGAGGGGAAGATTATTGTTTTACTCGTTGCTCTTGTACTTGGGAAAGTAATAGGATCGTTGTTTCACTGGATTTATTTCGTAAAGTAGGAGGCAGTATATAAATGACAAGTCAGAAATTGAAGGATGATTACATAAATAAAGTGAAGGAGTATCATCCAAAGCCAAACTATTTACTAAATTGTATCAAAGCATTTCTTGTAGGTGGACTCATTTGCACAGTTGGAGAAGTATTGATGAAATTTTATATACATTATTTTCACTTTAGTGAACAAGAGGCAGGAAACCCAACTGTTGCAACCCTTGTTTTATTATCCGCGATTTTAACAGGGTGTGGTGTATATGATAAAATCGGTCAATTTGCTGGAGCAGGATCAGCGGTACCGGTAACAGGATTTGCAAATTCTATGGCGAGCGCTGCCTTAGAACATAAGAGCGAAGGGGTTGTTCTAGGGATTGCTACAAATATGTTTAAACTGGCAGGAAGTGTGATTGTATTTGGGGTTGTTGGTGCATATATCATTGGGTTAATAAGGTATACCTTTAAAATTTTTATGTCTTAAAGGAGGGGCTAGTATGAGGTTGACCGGAAAACAAACGTGGGTATTTCAAAATGATATATATGTGAATGCAACGGGTACTGCTGTCGGTCCGAAAGAAGCTGAGGGCCCTCTTGGGAAAAAATTTGATATTTCATATGATGACTTGCATTGTGGAGAAGAAAATTGGGAGCTCGCCGAACGAAGATTAATGTCAGACTCAATTCAACAAGCAGTGCAAAAAGGGAATATAAAAACATCGCAGATTGATTTCTTTTTAGCGGGAGATTTATTAAATCAAACAGTGACAGCAAATTATGTTGCGCGTAAGTGGGGCATTCCTTTTTTAGGAATGTTTAGCGCTTGTGCAACGTCTATGGAGACTTTAGCAGTTGGCTCAGCTTTTATAGACGGTGGATTTGCAAATCGTGTCTTAGCTACAGTAAGCAGTCATAATGCAACGGCTGAAAGACAATTTCGCTATCCAACAGAGTACGGTGGGCAAAAACCAGGGACAGCAAATTCAACTGTGACTGGTGCAGGATCTATATTAATTAGCAATGAAAAAAGTGCAATTAAAATTACGTCAGCTACAATCGGAAAAGTGCAAGATTTAGGAATTACAAATCCTTTGGATATGGGGGCAGCGATGGCTCCAGCAGCAGCTCATACAATTCAACAACATTTTGAAGATTTAAGAAGAAGTGCCGATGATTATGATTTGATTGTTACGGGTGATTTATCAGCTGTTGGGACGCCGATTGCGAAACAACTTTTACTTGAGGAAGGTTATGATCTTGGGCATATATACAATGATTGTGGATTGATGATTTATGAATCAAGTCAAGAAGAAGTGTTTGCAGGTGGTAGTGGTTGCGCTTGTTCAGCAGTTGTTACGTATGGCCATTTATTACACGAGATGCAAAAAGGGAATTTACAACGAATTTTTGTCGTTGCGACTGGTGCATTATTAAGCCCGATGATGATGCAACAGAAGGAAACAATTCCAACAATTGCACATGGTGTCGTATTTGAGAGAGTTAAAGGAGAGTGAATTGTGGATTTTATATATGCATTTCTTGTAGGTGGAGCTATTTGTTTAATTGGGCAACTATTGTTAGATTTCGTAAAGTTAACACCAGCTCATTTAATGGCAACTTTTGTAGTCATCGGAGCAATTTTAGATGGATTTGGATTGTACGATAAACTAATAAAATTTGCAGGTGCTGGAGCGACAGTCCCTATTACAAGTTTTGGACATTCACTATTGCACGGAGCAATGCATGCAGCAGAAAAACATGGATATTTAGGAATTGGTATTGGCATGTTTAGTTTAACGTCTGCGGGCATTTCCGCAGCGATATTGTTTTCATTTTTTATAGCACTTATATGTAAACCGAAAGGATAAATCAAATGAGACGAAGGGTTGTTTTGGTCACAGATGGAGATGAATATGCAAAGCGGACAATTGAGCTTTTAACGAAGGAATTTGGGGGAAGGTGTATTTCAGCATCACAAAGTAATCCAACCAAATTGACAGGGAAAAAAGTTGTTGAGCTTATTATGCAAACGCCATATGACCCTGTATTTGTTATGTTTGATGACAGTGGATTTATTGGAGAAGGATCTGGTGAAAAGGCATTAAAATATGTGGCTACCCATAAACAAATTGATGTGCTCGGTATTTTAGCAGTGGCGTCTAATACGCATCATTGGGAATGGGCACGTGTAGATGTAAGTGTAGATCGGAACGGGAATTTAACCGAATATGGTGTTGATAAATTTGGACTTCCAGATGGTGAAATTGGCAGAATTAGCGGAGATACAATATATTGTTTAGACGATTTAAATGTTCCTGTCATTGTTGGAGTCGGTGATATTGGTAAAATGTGCGGAAATGATGAATGGGAGAGAGGGTCACCTATTACAAAGAAAGCAATTCAATTAATTTTGGAAAGGAGTGGTTTTTATGACGAAGCCTAAAAAAGTGGATATCCCTATATCAACTTTCATAAGTGACAATGAAAATTATTTAAAGCAGACAGTTGGACTAGGCGTTACATACGATGTTGGCATTCGTAAATTTCAAATTTTGAATAAAGAAATTGGTGTGTTATTTGTAAACGGACTTTGTGATACAAATTATATTATCCCTATTTTAGAAGAAGCAGTGGATACAAATGAGATAAGGGATGTAGAAGAAGATACAGTGAAGCTTTTAGAGAATCGCTTAATCCATCAACAAGTAAGTAAAGTGAAAACGATGGATGAGGTAATGCTCCAAGTATTATCAGGACTCATCGTGATATTTGTGGAAGGTGAAACGGAAGCGTTCGCGATCGATGTTCGTAGTTATCCAGGGCGAACACCGACAGAACCAGATACCGAAAAGGTAGTACGAGGTGCGAGGGATGGATTTGTTGAAAATATCGTTGTAAATACAGCGTTAATTCGTAGGAGAATTCGAGATCCACGTCTTCGAAATGAAATGGTTCGAGTAGGAGATAGATCGCAAACGGATATTTGTATTACATACGTTCAAGATGTTGCAAATCCAGATTTAGTAAAGATTATAAAACAAGAATTAAATAACATCGATGTAGATGGAATTACGATGGCGGATAAAACAGTAGAAGAATTTGTTGTAAAGCAAAGCTATAACCCATTCCCACTTATTCGATATACAGAAAGGCCAGATGTAGCAGCAAATCATCTACTAGAAGGACATGTGTTAGTACTTGTTGACACATCGCCAAGTGCTATGATTACACCGACAACATATTTTCATCATTTACAGCACGCGGAAGAGTTTAGACAAAATCCAGCTGTCGGTACATTTTTACGCTGGGTGCGCTTTTTAGGTGTTATATTCTCGTTATTTTTATTACCATTTTGGTTAGTGTTTGTATTTGATCCAACTCTTTTGCCAGCAAATCTTGCTTTTATTGGACCGACTAAGATGACGCATTTACCAATTTTATTACAGGTGTTAATGGCAGAGGTCGGACTTGAGTTTTTAAGGATGGCAGCCATTCATACTCCAACGCCGTTATCGTCTGCAGCAGGGTTAATTTCCGCTATATTAATTGGTCAAATTGCAATTGATGTAGGTTTGTTTGTGCCAGAAGTAATTTTGTATGTAGCAGTTTCGATGGTTGGTGCATATGCAACACCGAGTTATGAACTAGGATTAGGGAATAAGGTTGGGAAATTGTTTGTTATTATTTTAACAGGTCTCTTCCATGAGATGGGATTTGTAATTGGTATGACGATATTAATTTTATTTTTAACGTCTATAAAAAGTTTACAAACACCTTATTTATGGCCGTTTTTACCATTTGATTGGGGCGCGTTAACAAAAATTTTACTCCGTCCAACGATGTCTAGTTTAAAAGTACGACCAAGTATTGTAAGACCTCAAAATGTAAAAAGACAAAAATAAACGGGATTATACACCCGTTTATTTTTTTTAGCAAAAATTTATTATTTTTTAACAAAAATCAAACATTTTTTGTGTACACTTAGAGTAGATATTGTGTATGAAAGGGGAAGAGGACATGATTAAATTATTTGTAAGTGATTTAGATGACACGCTCGTTTACGATGTGAATCATATGCAAAAAGAAGATGAACGTGCGCTGTGTTGGTTAGCTGAGAAAGGGACAAATATTTGTTTTGCCTCTGGCCGCTTTACACACAGAATTGATGAAGTTGTAAAAAGGTTTGCATTCCCATATTACACAACTGGCTTAAATGGAGCGACAATGTTACTTCCAGATGGAAATTTATTTCATGAATCGAGTTTTGAAAATGTGGTTGCCCAGGAAATATATCGATATATACATAAAAAAGGACTAGCGGATATTGTTTGTGCAAATGAGCAGCGATATACAAAAAGGAAGAATGAACATCACCATAATTTTGAAGCATATATGGGCGTGCATATCGCTGAAATTGAAGCGTTAGAAGAAGAGTTTGGTAAGACTGTACACCCTGCAAAATTGTTTGTTTTTGGAGAAGAAGAGAAAATTGTGACGTTAGATCAAGAGCTACGAGATACGTTTCAAGGCGAAGCGGAAGTTTTTATATCAGGTAAACGCTATGTTGATATTATGCCAAGAGGCGTGAGTAAGGGGAGTGCTCTAAAGCGACTAATGGATCATTTGCAAATTGAAGCAAATGAAGTTGCTTGTATTGGAGATTCTTTCAATGATATTTCTATGTTTGAAGTAACCCCGCATTCATTTACTCTTCATCATGCCCATCCATATGTAAAGGAGAAAGCAAATCATATAGTGCGTTCGGTTGAAGAGGCTGTTATGAAATTACCGTTACTTGTATAAAAAAGAAGCCCGTCATTGGCGGGCTTCTTTTTTACTTGAATAAAGATTTAACAAAATCAATGATACTTGAGAAGAAATCTTTCACTTTATCTAGAAAACTTTGCCCTTCTTCAGATCCTAAAAAGGCAGAAACATGTTCTTTTGCTTTGTTTAATTGACTACCAACTTGATTCCAATCGATATTAAGATTCTTCATTTTATCAAATAACGATACTAAGTTATCTAACTGTTCATCTGTTAATGTAATGCCGAGTTGGTCAGCAATTTTTTTAATTAATGAACGTAAATCTTCTGTTGTTTTTGGCTGTTCTTTTGCAATTTCTTCTTTAATTTTTGCAACAAGTTGAACTGCTTTTTCTTCACCAATTTTATCACCAAGCTGGGCTGTTTGTACCATTTCTTCATTCGCTACTTTTTTAACTTCTTCAGGAATTTGTTTATTGGACGCAGTTTCGTATGCTTTCATTAATCCAGTTAAAGCTGCAGTTCCTGAAACTTTAAAAGGTGCAGTAATTTGAATTTCTGCATCTTTTACACCTGCTGTAATCAAAGCGTTAGTGTACATTGCATCTGTTACCCAGTTAATGTTCTTTGATCGTACAATAAGACCAGATCCTGGTTTTGTGTATGTAATCATAGAAGAAGAAATTGCTCTCGTACCAATTTGTGCTTTTGGAACAATGCCTTCTAGAAATTTATGTTCTTCCGCATTAGATACGGTGATAATTGTAGCATCTTTTGGTGCTTTCATTTCTTTTAACAGATCTTGTTTTTGTTGTTCGGATAAGTTCTCTCCTAATGTAACAATTGATTCTCCCTCGATGATGTCTGCAAATGAAGCTGTTGGCATCATAAATACCGTTACAGCTAATAGCAGAGCTAATAATTTCGTTTTCACGAAAAATCGCTCCCTTTCTCTTTCTAAAATTTTCGGGCAACAAAGTTATTATAGTATATATTTCTTATTTGTCACCTAGCTTTTTCCACATTTCAAAAAAGAAGTATCTAGATTGTCGGATTCTTTTTGTTTCTAGTCATGAATGTGGTAATATAGTGCTGAGATAATTGAAAGGAGACATATACGCATGAAAACTTTAGGATACATATTAATGGAAAACGGTGAAAAAATCGACTTGGAATTTTTCCCAGAAGAAGCACCGAAAACAGTAGAAAACTTTAAAAAATTAGCAGAGCAAGGATTTTATGACGGTGTTACATTCCACCGTGTTATTCCTGGCTTCGTAAGCCAAGGTGGAGACCCAACAGGTACAGGTGCAGGTGGCCCAGGTTACTCTATTCCATGTGAAACTGATGGAAACCCTCATAGACACCTTGTAGGATCACTTTCTATGGCTCACGCTGGCCGTAACACAGGCGGTAGCCAATTTTTTATCGTTCATGAGCCACAGCCGCATTTAGATGGTGTTCATACTGTATTCGGTAAAGCAACAAGCGGTATTGAAACAGTATTAAAAATGCGTCAAGGCGATGTAATGAAAGAAGTTAAAGTTTGGGAAGAATAAGGTAAGGAAAAAGAGAGCTTTGCTCTCTTTTTTATTTTTAATGAAATCGAGTACTTCTTCTACAGCTCATCATCCAAGTAGTGCTGTTGCTAAAATATATTGCTTGTGAGAACAAACCTTTAACCAATTACATAGAATACATTACATTATATGTTTCAATAAATATTTTTTGTTATATTAATTTTGC